>NZ_DATMTE010000459.1:0-1708 GCF_035564935.1 Chitinophaga sp.
GTATTTTATTAAAAGGAAAACACTATCTTTATTGGGTTCATACTTATATCCTATAATCAACACTTAAATCCTATAAATAATTGCTACGATTTTTCCCTTAGTCATTAAAATCCTCAAGAGAGCCAGACTATTTCCCCCTCAAGGAAATAATGTGATGTTTGTATCAAAGAAATCCACTGTCATTATTCTCTAACCTTTATATGATTTGTTATGGAACCTTACCTCGCAATGGTTATTTTATTCGGCGGCAATTTTGCTATCAGAGGCTGGGCCTTCTGCTGGGGCCAGATAATATCTATCGCACAAAACAGCGCGCTTTTTTCCCTGCTTGGCACTACTTACGGTGGTGATGGCGTAACTACTTTTGCTTTACCAGACCTGAGAGGCAGAGCGCCTATTGGCTGGGGACAGGGACCTGGTCTTTCTAGTTATACGCTTGGCCAGTCCAGTGGCACTGAAAATACCACTATTCTCATTTCCAACATGCCGGCGCATAATCACGCGGCCACCTTCAGCCTTACGGCATCCCCATCGGCCAGCGTTGTAGCGGGAACCAGTGTTACTCCCGATGGCACTTTGGTACCAGCTACGCTGCCTACTATTGGCAGTGGCCCAACCGGTAATCCAATTAAAGGGTACGCTCCGCTTGACAACACTTCCGCGCTGGCGCCCGGCCCGGTTGCAGGTAATATCACGGTGGGTATCAATGGTGGCAGTCAGCCCATCTCCATTATAAACCCTTACCTGGCAATGACTTATTTGATTGCACTCGAAGGTATTTTTCCTTCCAGAAGTTAACGATCACTATTAAATTTTTACGAGCAATAATAATATGTCCCAAAATCCACCCCTCACCGTGGGGTTCCTGACTCCCTATTCGGGTATATATCCTTTTTTCTCCCAACATCTGATTACCGGGTGGTTAATCGGTATGGGACTGGATCCCGTGCGGCAACGTACCATTCAGTTCATCCCGGAGTTCACCAATATGGGAGGAATAAAAGCCAGTGAAGAAGCTGCCCGTAAGCTGCTTTTTTTTAACAGGGTAGATATTCTTTCCGGTCTTATCAGCTACAAATCAATACCAGAGCTGGTTCCCCTGATAGAAATGGAGAAGAAGCCTGCTTTCTTTTTTGATATGGGAGAATATGTGCCTCATTTCCCCTATCTCAGCCCCGATATATTTTACGCCTCGCATCAGCTCTGGCAATCGCAATATGCATTGGGCCATTGGGCACAAAGCACCTTCGGTGAGGGAGGACATATGATCATGCCTGTGTATGAAGCAGGCTATCACCTGAACAGCACTTTTCAACAGGGCAATGCAGCAGCAGGTGGCACTTCCCTCCAGCTAAACATACTGCCATTTGATCCGCAACAGCCACATAAACTGGATACTACGGCCATTTTTAATAAATGGAAGAAAGAAAGACCCGCCTATGTACACGCTATTTTCTGCGGAAGCCTGGGGCTGAAATTCCTTGAACAATGGATACAGAGTGGCTTGCATAAAGAAGTACCGTTACTGGTACACGAAGCCATGGTATACGATGATATTCTGGATGATGTAAAACATGCAGATCTTGAACTATACACCTCCCGCTCCTGGATGCGGGAAGATGAAAACAAGGCCAACCAGTTGTTTGTAAAGCAATTTGAAAACCTGGCAAAACAACCCGCCAATATCTTTGCCCTGATGGGCTATGAA
>NZ_DATMTE010000460.1:0-4071 GCF_035564935.1 Chitinophaga sp.
GCCTTGACTTGAATACACTACTATACATAGCGCTTGCCGTAGGTGCAGTGGCTATTGTTTACCCAACAATAAAAGATCTTTTTAAGAAAAATAAAACAACCGGCGCAACAACAGACAATAAAGAACAACCGGTAAACGCAGCCGTACTTCCTTTACAGCTGCAGGCATATGAGAGAATGGCGCTTTATGTAGACCGTATCACCCCGCAAAGCCTGATAGGGCGCATCTATCAGCCGGGGTTAACAGCAGTGGACATGCAGATAGCCATGGTACAACAGATCAAAGCGGAATATGAACATAATGTTACCCAGCAGATCTACGTATCGGCCATGACATGGGAAGCCGTGAAAACATTAAAAGAACAAACCATTTCCGTGATTAACCAGGTGGCCGTGCAACTCCCACCGGATGCACCGGCAATGGAACTGAACAAACAAATACTGGAAGTATTTTTACAGGCAGGCGAATCTCCTGCGGAACTGACTTCCCAGATCATCAACGCAGAAGCAAAAAGGCTGATGCGGTAATCACTTCGCATTGATCACTTCATTCAACAAATAACTTTTTCCATTAAACGAAATATACAGCGGCGTTCCCTGGTACCAGGGGATGCCGTCCTTTTTGGCATGTACCTGGATATGCAGGTGAGGTTCTGAACTAAAGCCGGAATTACCCACGCAACCGAGCGGTTCACCCTGTTTCACATACTGCCCCTCACGAACTATCACACTGCCCATTTTCAGGTGAGCCATGAACACATAGTATCCGGGGGTTTCCAGTAACACCTGGTTGGTGTTCTTCGGGCCGCGATCCATTGCAGGCGGTATATTGTCGGGGTTATTGCTATAGGCTCTCATTACCAGGCCGTCGCATGGTGCATATATAGTATCACCGAAGATCACGTAGTCCTCCAGGTTCCGGGAAAATATCTTTCCTGCGCGTCCGCCATAACTATTCAGTTTTACAATATCCATTGCATAAATGGCTCCGCGTAAACTAAAGTGAAAAACATTGGTAGGCAATCCTTTACCTCCCTGCAACACAAAGTACTTACCCGGTTTAAAAGGAAATGCCAGCGCTACCCGCCGGGGTTTACCCGTAGTGCCGGTGAAGTACAACACAGACATCATCACGAAAACAAGCGTAAGCACAGCATTACTGCGGCGTTTCCATAAGGGCGTAGGCCGGGCCGCATGATCATGCTTACGCATGGTATAAGCAGCCATATTCCCTATGAGCAGCCCGCCAAAAATATATTTCGCGTAAATAGACAGGTATACCCAGGTGCCATATAAATACAGGAACCCTCCCAGTGAAAGTCCCAGCAACAAATAGCTGTAAGTTGCCGCCAGCGGACGGCTTCCCGCTTTCCAGACAAGATATAAACTATACAACGCCAGTGCGATCGTTGCGCCTAATAAACAGTAAATGACCATAGTATCCCGCCAACTTTAACACAAAATATCAATATTTTTCTCAGCGGCGAAGTACCATAATAATTATGTAACATTGCAACGCTAGTTTTAGATACCATGGAAAAAACCATTCAAACCGATTCAGGCATTGTAATAGCACCGGTATATACACAACCGGTGCAGATGGAAGAACAGCCCGGCGTTTTTCCCTACACCCGTGGCATACATGCTACCATGTACCGCGATAAACTGTGGACCATGCGGCAATATGCGGGATTCAGCACGGCCGAAGAATCGAATAAAAGGTATCACTACCTGCTCAGCCAGGGTGTTATGGGCCTGAGTGTGGCCTTTGATCTTCCCACGCAGATCGGCTACGATTCAGATCACCCGATGTCTGAAGGGGAAGTGGGAAAAGTAGGCGTAGCCATAGATTCCCTGGAAGATATGGAAATATTGTTTAAAGATATTTCACTGGAACAGATCTCCACCTCCATGACCATCAACGCCACCGGGTTTATCCTGCTGGCATTTTACATAGCGCTGGCCAAACGGCAGGGCGCCGATCTAAAAAAGATTTCCGGCACCATCCAGAATGATATCCTGAAGGAATACGCCGCCAGGGGCACTTTTATTTACCCGCCCAAGCCTTCCATGCGGCTTATCACGGATATTTTTGCCTATTGCAGCAAAGAGGTGCCCAAATGGAATACCATCTCCATTTCCGGTTACCACATCCGCGAAGCAGGCGCCAATGCCGTGCAGGAGCTGGCTTTCACGCTGGCTAACGGGAAAGCCTATCTGAAAGCAGCGCTCGACACCGGCCTCGATATCAATGTATTTGCCAAGCGGTTGTCTTTCTTTTTCAATGCACATAACCATCTTTTTGAAGAGGTAGCCAAATTCCGTGCAGCGCGGCGCATGTGGGCAAATATTACCCAATCGCTGGGCGCCACCGATCCCAAAGCGCAAATGCTGCGGTTTCACACGCAAACCGGCGGCAGCACTCTTACCGCACAGCAGCCACAGAATAATATTGTGCGCGTAGCCATTCAAACACTCGCAGCCACCATGGGCGGTACACAATCACTGCACACCAACGGCTACGACGAAGCATTGTCATTGCCCACGGAAGAAGCGGCGCGCATCGCCCTCCGCACACAGCAGATTGTGGGTTATGAAAGCGGTGTAGCAGATACTGTAGACCCCCTTGCTGGTTCTTTCTATGTAGAAGCGCTTACCAACGAAGTAGAAAATAAAGCCTGGGAACTGATTCATAAAATTGATGCCATGGGAGGCGCAGTAAGCGCTATAGAACAGGGTTTTATCCAGGATGAAATAGCTAAGAGCGCATACAGGTATCAACAGGAAATTGAAAATAATGAGAAAATAATCATTGGTGTCAATAAATTTACAGCGGCAGACCAGGCCACCCCGGAGGTATTCCGTATCGACGACAGCATCCGGACAGTACAATCTGAACGCCTGAAATCCTTACGGGAACGCCGTGATAACGCTGCCGTGCAAAACGCACTGGCGCAGATCCGGCAGGCTGCCGGCACTGATGAAAACCTGATGCCCCTGGTAGTAGCAGCAGTAGAACACTTGTGTACCCTCGGAGAAATTGCAGACGTGCTGAGAGAAGTATGGGGAGAATATAAATAATTGTATAAGCGTATTCAATAGTCAAATGAGTTTAATCTATCACAACACCTGTCCGCTTTGTGGATCGTCACAAATACATGAAGCGATTACTGCCAGAGACTACACCGTATCAAAGGAACCATTCAGCATCTTCCATTGCGGGGGCTGCGGCGGCCGCTTTACACAAAACGTGCCCGACAGCGCGCATATCGGGCGGTATTACCAGTCGCAGGAATATATTTCCCATTCTGAAACAAAGCAGGGACTTATTAACCGCTTATACCACAGTGTCAGGAAAATTACGCTGCGCTCCAAACAAAACTGGGTACGCAACGCTTCCGGTATCAAAACAGGCGCCCTGCTGGATATAGGCAGCGGCACCGGCGCATTTCTCCACTACATGAAAACCGGCGGCTGGACTGTTACCGGGCTGGAGCCCGATGAAAACGCACGTCGGAATGCCAAAGAGATCTACGGCGTGGAGGCGCTGCCCATTGAACAACTGTACACACTGGCTCCGCAACAGTTTGATGCCATCACCATGTGGCATGTACTGGAGCATGTGCACGACCTTCACCGCTACCTGGATCATATCCGCACCCTGCTGAAACCCGGCGGTTCCTTACTCATCGCCGTTCCCAACTATACCTCCTCCGACGCCGACTACTATAAAGAATACTGGGCCGCCTATGATGTGCCCCGGCATCTTTATCATTTTTCTCCCGGCTCCATGGAAAAATTACTATCACAACATCAAATCAAACTGGCAAAGAAGCACCCGATGGTATTCGATGGCTTCTATGTAAGTTTGCTCAGCGAAAAATATAAAACCGGCAAAAGCCGGCTGCTGCAGGGCTTCTTCCACGGCTTCCGCTCCTATCGCAAAGGTCTGAAAACGGTGGACCGGTGCAGTTCTATTGTGTACGAGTGTAAAATATAGCCCGCTTTCGGCGGGTTATGCGGATTTTGTCTGACTCAGGATTAAACTGATTACACTGATTACCCTGATTTG
>NZ_DATMTE010000461.1:0-17439 GCF_035564935.1 Chitinophaga sp.
ACGGCTACTATCCGGCGCGATGGCTCTTCTAAATGCGGCGCAAACAATAAGTATGGCAATTTCCCCTCCGCCTCATTGGGATGGGCTTTGGGCAAGGAGAACTTCCTGAGCGACAAGGGCCGGTTAAGCGCATTGATGCTCCGGGCAAGCTGGGGTATCGTAGGTAATCAGTCCAGTGCAGGGTACTACGATTTTTCATCTACCATTAATAATTATAACTACGCTTTCGGTAACGGCGCTTACCTTACTGCCGAGCCGGCCGGACTCGGTAACCCCGACCTGAAATGGGAACAGGTGCGGCAGTGGGACCTGGGCCTCGACTTCAAAGTATTTGAAGGCCTCACCGGAACCATCGACTACTACAATAAAAGAACCAACAATATGCTGCTGCGGATCCCTATCCTGTTTGAAAGCGGCTTCTCTACGGGGCCACTTACCAACGTAGCATCCATGGCTAACTCGGGCTTCGAATTTCAACTGGAATACAACCACAGCTTTAATAAAGACCTGCGCATTAATGCCGGCGCTAACTTATCTACCCTGCATAACGAAGTGCTGAGCCTCGAAAATGAAGGCGCGCAAATATTCAACAGCCCGAATATGACCAAGGCCGGTCACCGCGTAGCGGAGTTTTACGGATATGTGTTCGACGGTATTTTTCAGAACCAGGCGGAGATCAGCAATCATGCTGCCCAACCCAACGCCGTGCCCGGCGATATCCGCTTTAAAGACCTGAATAACGATAAGGTAATTAATGACCAGGATCAAACCTTCCTCGGATCGCCCATTCCAAATATCCAGTACGGATTTAATGTGGGCGCCAATTACAAAGGCTTTGATCTGAACCTGGCATTTTTCGGAGTGAGTGGGAATAAGATTTATCAATCTTACAAATACAACACCAACGGTTTCTTTATTTCCAACTATAACATGGAACAGGAAACCCTGGGCAGATGGCATGGAGAAGGCACCAGCACTACTATTCCACGGCTTACTGCCAACGATCGCAACTTCAATTCCAGGGCTTCCAGCTACTACCTTACCAACGGCGCATATTTGCGGCTGCGCAACATTACCCTCGGGTATAATTTGCCGGACAAGCTGATGGAACGCTGGCATCTGAGTGGTATGCGTGTGTATTTAACCGGGCAAAACCTGATCACGTTTACCCATTACGATGGTTACGATCCTGAAATAGGCATCACCTTCGGTGGAAATGCAGGCACCCTGAACCTGGGGCAGGACCAGGTGAACTACCCACAACCCAAAACTATCATGGCGGGTATCAATCTCACTTTATAATGACTATTGGTATGAAATATTTACTGTTACTGATCATCGCTGCGGGAAGTCTTGCAGGATGCTCCAAATTCCTGGAGGAAGATCCAACGGCGCATCTTTCCACAGCTACTTATTATAAAACGGCAGCAGATGCAGAAGCTGCCGTGAACGCCGTGTATGCTGCTGCGCGGCCGCAAAACTTTTTCGCATTGGAAACCCGTATCGTAGTAGGCGATGTAATGTCCGACGATGCGGAGAAAGGCGGCGGCGGCGCCTCCGATGTAGCGGAAATACAACAACTGAAATTATTCACCGCCAAGCCGGACAACAGCTATGTACAGGATGCCTGGCAATATAATTATCATGGAGTATACCTGGCCAATTTAGTGTTGGATAAAGTGCCCGCCATAGCAATGAACGCAGCGGACAAAGAAAATATCCTGGCGCAGGCGCGCTTCTGGCGGGCTTATTTTTACCTGCAACTGGTGCAGCTGTTTGGCAATGTACCGTTGGTGACAGTGCCATTGGCAACGGGCGAATATAACCAGCCCCAGGTACCGGAAGCGCAGGTATGGGCGCAGATTGAAAAGGATGCCGACAGCGCCATGCAGGTGTTGCCAAAGCAATCGCAGCTGGCGGCGGATAAAAATGGAAAAGCCACTTCCGGTGCCGCTAAAACACTGCTGATGTATACGTACATGTGGCAGAAAAAGTGGACCGATGCACAACGCCTCGGGGAGGAAATAATCCAGTCGGGAGAATACACCCTGGCCCCTGATTATGCAAAAATATTCACTACCGCAGGCGAGTTCGGCACAGGCTCCATTTTTGAAATCAATATGGCTAACATTCCCGGCAAAGGAGTGGGCTCCAACATCAATCTCTGGATTAACGCAAGAAATACATGGGGTTATGGTTTCGTGGTACCATCGCCTGACCTGGTGAAAACCTACGAGCGGGGCGATCCCAGGCTGAAAGCCACGGTAATTGCCAACAACGACGTATTGCCGGATGGTTCAGTGGCTAATACTACTTCCAGTCAAACGGGATATTACAACAAGCGTTACTGGCTGCCTCCGAATGAAATTCCTTTCAATGCCGGTGGTAGCGTAGGCGACGGCCCCACCAATGAGCGGATCTTCCGTTTGGCCGTTGTAATGCTGTGGACCGCGGAAGCAGCGATTCATAATGGCAACGCAGGCAGGGCGCTGGAACTGGTGAACCAGGTGCGTCAACGCGCCCGCAAAAGCGGTGGAAATACTGATCAGACAGTGCTGCCGGACCTGACCACTGTTACGCTGGATAACATTTATCATGAAATGCGCGTGGAATCGGCCCTGGGCGAACATCTGCGTTTCAATGAACTGGTAAGAACGGGCAAGGCTGCAGCTACTTTGCCCGGTTATGCAGAAGGCACAAATAATCACCTGCCCATTCCCCTGCGTGAAATACAACTCAGTAACGGGTTGCTCAAACAGAACCCGGGGTATTGATCTGTTTTGTTTTTAAGAAAAGAAATTATGTTTATAAAGAGATATAGTATTTTATGTTACCTGCTGTTCGTGCTGTGTGGCGTTGCCGTGGCACAGCAGCAGCCCGTTCAGCTGGCAAGCGTGTTGCAGGATAGTATGGTGATCCAGCAAAACAAACCTTTCAAAGTGTGGGGCCGGGCCAGTGCAGGCAGCATGGTGGCGGTTACCGGCAGTTGGAACAACCGCACCGTAGAAGTAAAAGCCGACAGCAGTAATCAATTCATGGCAATACTGGAAGTGCAGGCAGTAAAGCCCGGCGATTTCAGCAGCTACCGGCTTACGGTTAGCAGCGCGGGAACCAGCGTGGTATTGCGTCATCTGCTGATTGGCGAAGTTTGGCTATGCAGCGGGCAGAGTAACATGCAGTTTTCCATGAAAGAAGAACTGAACCGTGACCTTGAAATTCCACTGGCGGCGCTGCCCAATGTCCGCCTGTTCAATGCCGGCTTAAATTTCAGTAATGAACCTATTGATACTATCAGCGGGAGATGGAAAGGCTGTAGTCCGCAAACAGTAAAAGATTTCAGCGCCGTGGCCTATTACTTCGGGAAAGAACTCTCCGAAAAATTGCAGGTGCCGGTTGGCATCATTTTTACCGGTATAGGGGCTTCCGGTGCGCAGGCCTATGTGCCCCGCGGCGTACTCGCTTCAGACCCGTTGCTGGATTCGGTATACCTGCAGCCTTATCTTCGAAGCCCGAAGTCGGCGGAAAAGATCAATGCAGGATTTTCCTTTGAAAAGGTAATGCGCCCGTATCTGTTATACAACGCCATGATCCATCCGTTCAGGCATTTGTCTATCCGCGGGTTTTGCTGGTACCAGGGAGAGGCCAATCACATGGAGCGCGATAGCTATACCCATCTTACCCAAACGCTGATCAAAAGCTGGAGAACACAGTTTGCCCAGGGAGAGTTGCCTTTTTATTATGTGCAGATAGCGCCGTTCTTCCACGATAAGGAAAATCCTGCACTGGCATTCGACGCCTTTTTCCGGGAAGCGCAGGAAAAGATTGCCGCGCTGAATAATACGGCCATGGTAGTAACCATGGATGTGGGCGAAGCGAAAAACCTGCATCCGAAAAATAAGAAACCCATTGGTCACCGGCTGGCGGCTACCGCCCTGAACAGGACATATGGCCAGCTGCAGGTTGATTACAATGGCCCTGCATTTCATCATGTAATTTTTGAAAAGGCCAAAGCAGTAGTGTACTTTGACCCCGAAAGCCTGGCAGGGGGCTTAAAAACAAATAATGGGCAGCCCCCGGCCTTTTTTATGCTGGCAGGCAGTGATCAGCAATTTTATCCTGCGGCTGCTACCATTTCCGGGGAAACGGTGGTGCTGCATGCCGCAAAGGTAAAACGCCCCGTAGCGGTGAGGTATGCCTTTTTCAATTACCCGGTTACCAACCTGGAAAATGGAAAAGGATTTCCGGCGCTGCCGTTCAGAACGGATCACTGGGAGGAGAAAGCAGGGAAATAGTGCCGGGTTGTTTTTTGAGGTGTGCGATGTGAACCTTTTCCAGGACTAAACATGGTTTTATATTACGTAAATCAATCCGCGAACAATTGCCCATCAGTTATGGGTTAGTGATACGCAAAGCTAACTACCTGAATCTGACCCATCACTCTGACAGGGGAGTGCAATATTGTTGTAAGGATTATTTCAGGTTACTGACAGACAATACTATCAATGGCAGCCCTTATGAAAATGCATTCGCAGAAAGAGTTAATGGCATCATCAAGCAACCAGCTCTGCCATATGACAGTGTAAAGTAAAATCAGGATTTACATGACAAACTGTAAAACAATTTCAGGATTATTTCTTAACCTGTATAGCTATTTTAGGACGAGACAGACGGTGGGGAGTGTATGCACAGTGTATGGGGAGTGTATGGGGAGTGTATGGTGACTATATGGGGAGTGTATGGTGACTGTATGGTGACTGTATAGGAAATACGACTCATAGACGAGTCCGAAGCATCCGCGAAGTATGCGGAAAGTAACAGCAACTCCACATGAACGCCAATTTAAGTGTATACCTGCCACGTGCCATTATTATCTCAAATTCAATTAATATTTCAGTTCCGCTAAATATATAATAACCCGTTCTTCATCTCCCCAAAAAAAATATAAAAAAGTAAAAAGTTCCATTACCTTTGCAAACATCAGATGATATGATGAATACAAACACTTCTCCTTTAAAACGACTCAGCCTGGCGGAAGAGGTGGCAGACCGCCTCCAGGAGCTGATTACATCCGGGAAATATGCAGTGGGACAGCAGTTGCCCACAGAACCGGAATTGATGCTGCAGTTTTCCGTAGGTCGTTCCAGCATCCGGGAGGCAGTGAAAGTACTGGCCCATCGGGGGCTGGTGCGGGTGCAGCAGGGACTGGGCACCTTTGTACTGTCGCAATCCGGTACGGGTGAAGCATTGTCGCAACGGTTGCAACGGGCTGATTTTGAAGACCTGAATGAAGTGCGTTTCCTGCTGGAAGTAAAAATTGCAGAGAAAGCTGCCATGCATCGCAACAGCAGGGATATTGAGAAAATGAAGGGATTTCTGAAAAAGCGTTTTGAATATGCGTCCAATAACCAGCTGGAACCTTGTATCCAGGCGGATATCAACTTTCACAACGCGCTGGCGGAAGCAGGTAAAAATGAAATTATGCGCGACCTGTACAGAACCGTGGCAGAGCACCTGAAAAAATCTTTCCTGTTGCGTTTTGCCAATACAGACAGTTTTGTGCGTACACAGCATTACCATGATGCGCTGCTGCAAAGCGTTATAGACAAAGATCCAAAGAAGGCGCTGGTGTGGGCAACCAAGATCAGTGACCAAAACAAATAATTTTTTTACCCTTAAACATCAGATGATCTGATCTTAAAAGAACAGAAATGGAAACAACATTAACAGAACAGCACAAAGTTGCCACACAACAGGCAGCACAAAACACGGTGCTGTCTATCCTATTGGCGTTAAGTTTTACCCACTTCCTGAACGACACGATGCAGTCGCTCATTCCTGCCATGTATCCTGTACTCAAGGATTCGCTTAAATTAAATTTCACACAGGTAGGGTTAATCACCCTTACGTTCCAGATGTCGGCATCCCTGCTGCAGCCGCTGGTGGGCCTGTATACCGATAAAAAACCGCAACCTTATTCACTGGCTGTTGGTATGGGCTTCACGCTGATCGGGCTGGTATGTTTATCATTGTCGCACAACTTCCCGATGGTATTGGTATCTGTGGGACTGGTAGGTGTGGGTTCCGCGGTATTTCACCCCGAAGCATCACGACTGGCGCATATGGCCTCCGGCGGTAAACATGGTATGGCGCAATCGCTGTTCCAGGTAGGCGGCAACGCCGGCAGTTCCCTGGGACCGCTGCTGGCGGCCATGGTAATTGTTCCCTTTGGGCAGTTTCATGTCATCTGGTTTTCTGTAGCCGCCTTGCTGGCTATCGTGGTAATGCTGAACATCAGCAAGTGGTATCTTTCCAACACCCACCGTATTAAACCGAAAAAGGTGGCACTGGAGCTGGACAGGCCAAAGCTGTCCAACTCCACGGTCATATTTTCACTGGGTATCCTGTTGGTGCTGATCTTCTCCAAATACTTCTACATGGCCAGTATGACCAGCTACTATACCTTTTACCTGATGGACCGTTTCCATATTTCCACGCAGGCATCGCAGGTATACCTGTTCATCTTCCTGTTTGCCGTAGCTGCGGGTACTTTTATCGGCGGCCCTGTGGGCGACCGCATCGGCCGTAAATATGTGATCTGGATCTCCATCCTCGGCGTAGCGCCGTTTTCCTTACTGCTGCCGCATGCCACCCTGTTCTGGACCGCTGTGCTCAGTGTATTCATTGGCGTTATACTCTCCTCCGCATTTTCCGCGATCCTTGTTTATGCACAGGAACTGGTGCCGGGTAAAGTAGGCATGATTGCCGGATTATTCTTTGGCCTTGCCTTTGGTATGGCCGGTGTAGGCTCTGCACTGCTGGGCCGCCTGGCAGATGCCACCAGTATTGCCTATGTATACCAGGTTTGTGCGTATCTTCCATTAATAGGACTCCTTACCGGTTTCCTTCCCAATCTTGAGAAAAAGAAATAGCAGCATTCAGCGGAGGCGCAGGCCTCCGCTGAATTGGTATACATTCGCACCCTAAAACAATACTTATGTGGAAAGGCATACTGCTTGTGCTGCTTGGCGCATGCAGCTTTGGGATTTTATCAACGATCGTTAAATCGGGTTATCAGCAGGGTTATACTTTAGGCGAATTATGCAGTGTGCAGGCGGGATTCGGAATGGTGGCGCTATGGATCATCCACGCGCTTTCCGGTAAAAGAACGGTGGGATTGGGCAACAAGGCTGCCCGTGCCTGCTTTCTCCTGGGCAGTTCTACCGGAATGGTAAGCATCACTTATTACCAGAGTGTACAATATATCCCTGCCAGTATTGCCATTATTTTACTGATGCAGTTTACCTGGATGAGTATGCTGGCAGAATGGATCCTCTATAAAAAACGTCCCTCGCCCGTACAGTGGGTGGCTGTATTTTTTATTCTTGCCGGCACCTTGCTGGCGGGAGGTTTGTTTAACTACGGTCATACCACCCCGAACTGGAAGGGTATTGGTTTTGGCCTGCTGGCCGCCATGTGCTATACCGTTTTTATTGTGGTAAGCGGCCGTGTAGCCGCTTCATTAGGCCCTGTGCTGAAAAGCGCCTGGATTGTTACCGGGGCATTTGTGCTTATCAGCCTCATTTTCCCGCCGGTGTACCTCTATAACGGCCGTTTTACCGACACCAGCCTGTGGATATGGGGCATTCCCCTCTCCCTTTTTGGTACGGTGCTGCCGCCTTTCCTTTTTTCAAAGGGAATGCCCCAAACAGGCGTATCGCTGGGCGCCATCCTCAGTGCCGCCGAGCTGCCGGTAGCCATGCTGGCGGCCACCATTTTCCTGCATGAACCCGTATCCTCTCTCCAGGTACTGGGCGTAGCCATCATATTAGGAGCTATTGCCATGGCAAATCTGAAACGGCGGAAATGAAAACCCATGAGGTGTTTTTTTTATTTATCTTTGCTCCCTCATTAGTGATTTACGAACTGTTTTTTCATGAAAGCATTTAATTTTTTTATTCTATATCGCCTTCCGATCGGCATCCTGTTATTGGCAGGCGGTATTGCACTGGGCCTTACTATTGGCTGGTGGGAAGCCACTATTGTGCTGGTGCTGGCATTGGTGTGTTTGGTAACGCATGTGATGTTTGGTCCTATGAGGATAGTACAGGAAGCCGTGGAAGCCGGCGACATTGAAAGGGCTACCGCCCTGATGAACCAGGTAAAGTTCCCTAAACTGCTGTACAAACCGATCCGCTCTGTATATTATTTTATGCAAAGCAACATGGCCATGTACTCTAACGACCTCGATAAAGCTGAAGCCACCATACGCCAGAGCATTAACTCCGGCAGCCCCATGAAGGAATATGAGGGGATGCAGTATTTTCAGCTGGGTACTATCGCCTATCAGAAAAATGACCTGAAAACGGCTGACCAGAACCTGAAAATAGCGATGCGCAAAGGCCTGCCGGACAAGGAAAACTCGGCTGCGGCCCTGTTAACCCTGGCTTCCATTGCCATGAGCCGCCGCGACTTCAAATCGGCCAAAGAATACTTCCGCAGGGCAAAAGCTCAAAAGCCTACCACTGCGCAGATCGTAAGCCAGATCAAAGAAATGGATAAATATATTTCCCGGATGCCGGGATAAGCAATCTGCTCCGGCAGTTTGCCTCAGAAAATGCAGTGGCGATGAAGTAACCTACTTTTGTCCCCGCTGCATTTTTATTTTATAAATCGCTAATCAACATTTTGCGGATGCAATTAAAAATTTACACGTCCCTTTTCTTATCTGCCGCACTGTATACTGCTGCTGCCGCACAGGATACCAGCCGTATCAACCAGCTGAACGAAATCACTGTTACTGCCGCCAAAGGCCCGCAGAAGGCCGGTGAAACCGGTAAGGTAGTTACCATCCTTTCACATGAATACCTGCAGCGCAACAGCGGCAGGAGCATTGCCGGCATCCTGAACCAGCAAACCGGCCTGATCATCAACGGCGCTGAAAACAACCCCGGCACTGTACCCAATGTGTATATGCGCGGGGCTTCCACCGGCAATACCCTTATCCTGGTAGACGGCCTCCCGGTAAGCGATGCCTCCCAGATCAATAACACCTTTGATCTCAACTTCATTACCCCCGACCAGGTAGAGCGGATCGAAATACTCCGTGGCAGCCAGTCCACCCTCTATGGCTCCAATGCCGTAGCAGGTGTGATCAATATCATTACCCGCAAAACCGGTGATAAAAAATTTGGCGCAGGCGCCACCGTCAGCTATGGCAGCTACCACGATTTCCAGGGAAATGTAAATGTACATGGCAACATTAACCGGTTCTCCTACCTGTTAAGCTACAAACATGAAAACACCAAGGGTTTCTCCGATGCCTACGACTCCACCCGCAAAGCAGGGTTTGATAACGACGGTTTCCGGCAACATAACGTTTTTGCCAAACTGGGGCTTACTGCGGGGAAACGCTGGAATTTCGGCTACCTGTTCAATTTCAGCAATTATCACCACGACCTGGACGAGGGCGGCTACAAAGACGAAACGGATTATAACGGTAAGTCAAAATACCTGCTCAATGGCTTCAACAGCGAATACCGCTTTAAAAACGGGTCCTGGCACGTTTTGTACAGCTACCAGCACACCAACCGGGAAATACTGAACGACTCCGGTTATGTGGGCGTGGGCGCCTATGCGCGGTACGACAGCTCCCTGTTCACCTCCAACATCCACCAGGTGGAGAGTTATGTGAACCTTGACCTGAGCAGCCGGGTCAGGCTGATCGGAGGCGCCGCCTATAACCGCGCAGCCACCAACCAGGAAGATTTCCTGGAAAGCACTTACACCCCGGGGGTAATTATTCCCAGCAAGTTATCGCCCGACAGTTCCCATACCAGCCAGATCAGCGTGTATGCCTCGTTCCTGTTACATAACATGAATGGCTTTAACCTGGAAGTAGGTGGCCGGTTCAATCACCATAGCCTGTATGGTAATAACCAAACCTTCTCCATTAATCCATCTTACCTGATCAATCCCAACCATAAGGTATTTATCAATATTTCTTCCGCCTACATGGTTCCCTCCCTGTACCAGTTATATGCCACCGGTTATGGTAACCGGGACCTGAAGCCGGAAACCACTACCAATTATGAGGCAGGCTACCAGGCCAATGTAGCTAACGGCAAAGTGGATTTCCGGGTAACCGGTTTTGCCCGCAATACCCGCGACCTGGTGATCTTTTACTTTGATCCCGTTACCTTTTTCAGCCAGTACCGGAATGCCAACAAACAAAAGGCATATGGCGCCGAAGCGGAAGTTACCTGGCGCATTACCAGAAAGCTGCAGCTAACGGCCAATTATACCTATGTGGATGGCCGTATTACCGTAAACCAGGATGGTAAGGATTCTTCTTACTACAACCTGTACAGGATCCCGAAACACGCCCTGAATGCCACTTTAAGCTACCAGGCCACCCGGGCGCTGTATGTATCGGCCACCGCTAAATACATCGATAAGCGTTTTGAGGGAGCTAATCCGATGGGGGATTATTATACCGTGGATTTATATGGTGAATATAAATTTGGTAACTTGCTTAAAATTTTCGCCGGTTTCAGAAATATTACAGATTATCAGTATTTTGATATTTCGGGTTATAATTCACGCCGGTTTAATTTTAATACCGGTATCGTATTTAATTTGTAAACATTAAAATCAATATAATGTCTTTAAAGAATCTTAATCCACGATTTGGTGTGTTGCTGCTTTTTATCCTGGCAGCAGGTGTAATACGTATCGTGTTGGGATCAGATGCTACCATGCAACCAATCGCTATGTTTACCCCGGTAGGTGCTATGGCTTTATTCGGCGGCGCTTCTTTTTCACAAAAATGGAAATCGTACGCCTTCCCTTTACTGACGCTGTTCGTTAGCGACATTATCCTGATACAGGTTTTTCATAAGCAATTTGCGGAAGGCTTGCTGTACAGGGGTTGGGTATGGAATTACGCCAGCTTTGTGCTGATTGTATTACTGGGTCAGCTTTTGATCAAAAAAGCAAGTGTGGCCAACATCCTGATGGGCTCTGCAGGCGCAGCGCTCCTGCACTTCCTGGTGTCTAACTTCGGCGTGTGGATCAGCGGTTCCACCAACATGCTTACAGGTTTGCCATATACCAAAGATGCTGCAGGATTAGCCAGCTGCTATATCCAGGCAATTCCTTATATGTGGTATGTGCTGGTGGGTAATATTGTTTACTGCAGCATTTTCTTTGGCAGCTTTGAACTGGTTAAACGCAGACTGCGTTTTGCACAATAGTATTTTTATATTTGTTTTTAGAGATTTGGAGCTTGGGCAGATGAACACATTTGCCCGACTCTGAATCTCTAAATTTATTATAGGGGATTTCATTATTTTTCTCTCTTCTGCATAGCATTTCTGTATTAGCACCCTGGCTACAGTTTTACTGTAATACCCATACGAAAACAAGACATACGAAAATAAATCACGACACATGCGCAGCATTTCACGCAAATTTCAGGTTTCCTTTATTGCAGCAGTATTCGCTATTGCAGGATTAGCCTCCTGCTCTAAAGATAACCAGGCAGAAGTAATTGTACCACGGATAGTGAGCCCGGGGTTGAAAGACGGTAATGATACCATTTTTATTGGCGACAGCCGTGTATTGAGCCCGCAACTGGCAGAAGTAAAAGATCCTACTTTCCTCTGGCTGGTAAACGGCGTACAGGTAAGTACCGATTCTACCTATACTTTCAACGCAACAGCAAAAGGTGATTATACTATCTCCTATAAAATAATTTCCGGCAATGCACTGGCAACCTTCTTTTACCGTATCAAGGTGCTGGGCAAATTTGAAAATGGATTTTTCCTGGTAAATGAAGGCTGGTTTGGCCATGGCCCCGGAGATGTGAATTTTTACCGGAACGGGGAAGATTCCGTTTACCAAGATGTGTTTCAACGAACCAATCCAGGTAAAACATTAGGTACCACTACCGGTTACGGCGCTATTTACAATAATAAAATGTACCTGGTATCCAAACAGGGCGCCTTCGTGGTAGTAGATCCCGGCACCATGAAAGAAACAGGCCGTATTGACCAGCTTCCCGCAGCAGGCAACTCTTTTTGCGGTATAAACAGCAGCACCGGCTTAATAGGCACTGCCGATGGCGTGTATCCCGTTAACCTGCAAACACTGGCTGTAGGCAGTAAACTGGCTGGTGTAAGCGGCCAGGTAGGCGGTATGCTTACTGCTGAAGGTTATGTACTGGTAATGTCGCAATCGCAGGGTATAGTAGCATTAAACAACACCGACCTGAGCGTAGCCAAAGTACTGGGCTCCGCAGATGTAGGCTTTACCCGTACACCGGATGGTACCGTTTGGGCTGCCCGCAATAACATGCTGTTTGCCATTAATGCCAACAACCTGGCAATAGATACCGTTACGGTTCCCTTCCCGGTATATGGCTCCTGGGGCGCATGGAATGCGGGAATGCTGAGCGCATCTACCACAGAAAATGCGGTATTCATCGGCAAAACAAATTCATGGGGCGCCGGCGGTACGGAAGTATACAAATATGCAGTTGGTAACGCTAATTCCCTGAACACACCATTTGTAACCATTCCGGCCGGACGTGAAATGTATGGCACAGGGGTAAGATATAACCCGGGTAACAATACCATTGTGGTAACAGATGTGAAATCAGGTTATGGCGATAACTATAAAAACAATACGCTGTACATCTACGATGCCAGCAGCGGCGGGCTGAAGAAAAGTGTGAACTATACAGGCTTCTTCTTCACATCAATGCCGTTATTTAACTAATAGTTCGGGTGGCCTGTTTTTGATAAAAACAGGCCACCCGAACAAGGCTAAAAGCTTTTCTATGCTACATTTAATTACAGGCGGCGCCCGTTCGGGTAAAAGCAGGTACGCACAGGAGCTGGCCTTATCACAAAGCGCTCACCCTATATATGTGGCTACCGCCAAAGTATGGGACGATGATTTTGCACAGCGCATACAGCGGCATAAAGAGGAAAGAGGAGCTGCGTGGGTGAACTATGAAGAGGAGCTGTATGTAAGCCGCCTTCCGCTGGACGGGCACACTGTAGTGATCGACTGCATCACCCTCTGGCTTACCAACTTTTTTACTACACACGATTATCATACCGGCAATACACTGCAGGCCATACAGGCGGAAATACATGCCATTCACCAGAAGGCAGGCAATTTTATTATTGTGACCAACGAAATTGGAATGGGTGTTCATGCTGAAACCGAAGCCGGTCGCAAGTTTACCGACTTACAGGGTTGGGTGAACCAATATACGGCACGTATATCCGGTACCGTTACACTAATGGTGTCGGGCATCCCGGTTGTAATTAAAAAAGAAAATCCCTCATGATGAATGATATCCGTATACTACCTGTATCTACCGAACTGAAAGCCGCTTTGCAGGATAAGATAGATCAAAAGACCAAGCCGCCCGGTTCATTGGGAAAGCTGGAAGGAATTGCCCTGCAGGCGGGGCTGGTACAAAATACACTGAGCCCGTCTGTAAAAAATCCCGCTATCATTGTATTTGCAGGAGATCACGGCATTGCTGCCGATGGGCAGGTAAATCCTTTTCCACAAGCCGTTACCGCTCAAATGGTATATAACTTCCTGAACGGTGGTGCAGCGATCAATGTATTTTGCAGGCAGCACCAGCTGGACCTTACCGTAGTAGATGCGGGAGTAAATCATGTGTTTGCACCGCATCCGCAGCTGAAAGACCGCAAAATGGGTATGGGCACACAAAATTTCCTGCATATGCCGGCCATGTCGCTGGATCAGTGCAAACTGGCCATGCAGGCGGGCGCCGCTGAAGTGAAACTGCTTTTCGAAAAAGGATGTAACGTAGTGGGATTCGGGGAAATGGGCATTGGTAATACCTCTGCCGCATCGCTGCTCATGAGTCATTTTACCGGCATACCTATAGCCGAATGCACCGGCGCCGGCACCGGCAGCAATACACAGCAGCTAACGCAAAAAAAGGCCATCCTGCAGCAGGTAATGACTAAACATGGCTCTCCTGCCTCGCCGGAACAGGCCCTGGCTACATTTGGCGGCTTTGAAATTGCCATGATCTGTGGCGCTATCCAACAGGCGGCAGCCCTTAACATGCTGGTGGTGATAGATGGTTTTATTGTAACCGCCGCTTTACTGGCTGCCACACAAATGCAGCCCAGTGTAAAAGATTATTGCATTTTTGCCCATTGCTCCGAAGAAAAAGGCCATAAAGCGATGCTGCAACATCTTGAAGTATCACCTTTATTACAAATGGATATGCGTTTGGGAGAAGGTACCGGCGCCGCACTGGCCATTCCCCTGATCAGAAGTGCGGTAGCCTTTCTGGAAGAAATGGCCAGTTTTAACAGTGCACAGGTATCAAACCGTTCGATATGAAAAAACAGTGGCAGCTACTGCTCACCGCTATCATGTATTATACGCGTATACACGTTCCCGTTAGTGCTTCCTGGTCTCCGGAAATGCTCAGCAAGGCTACCCGCTATCTTCCGCTCATAGGATGGATAACAGGCATTATTATGACAGGCGTGCTGTATGTACTGGGCACTATTGCGCCACCGATGGTGAGCATATTGCTGGCCATTATCGCAGGGGTATGGGTTACCGGCGCTTTTCATGAAGACGGATTTGCAGATATGTGCGATGGTTTCGGCGGCGGGTGGACCAAGGAAAAGATCCTGGAGATCATGAAAGACAGCCGTATAGGCACTTACGGTATGCTGGGCCTGTTGCTGATCATGACCCTGAAATACCTGTCGCTCCGCGAGCTGTCGCTGTACAAAGTGATGCTGACAGTTATAAGCGCACAACCATTGAGCCGCTTTATGGCTGTAACGGTAATATATACTCATAAGTATGTGCGTGAAAACGACGATAGTAAGGCCAAACCTATTGCCCGGGGCATTACCCTGCGCGACCTGTGGATAGCCGCTTTATGGGGCTTTATTCCTTTTATTGCAGTCATGATTTACCTGCAGAACTACACCCTGCTGCTTACCATTCCGGCCCTGGTATTAGCCCGCTGGTATATGGTACGGCTCATGCAGAAGTGGATAGGCGGCTATACAGGCGATTGCCTGGGCGCGGTACAACAGGTATCGGAAACTGTTATTTATTTATGCTTTTGTATTCTTACATGGAAATATATCTGATCCGGCATACTACACCGGCAATAGAAAGTGGTATTTGTTACGGTGCATCCGATGTGGATGTAGCTGGCAGTTTTGACGCCGAGGCGGCCCGGATAAAGCCCTTGCTCCCGGCAGCGCCGCTGGCTGTATATACCAGCCCGCTGCAACGCTGTGAAAAGCTGGCAGCCGCATTATTCGGCGCCGATTATATTAAAGACGACAGGCTAAAAGAAATGAACTTTGGTAACTGGGAAATGCTGCCCTGGGACAATATCAGCAAAAATGCCCTGAGTAAATGGGCAGATAACGTGGTGTTTGAGCATATTCCCGGCGGAGAAAGCTATGAAGAGCTGTATAACCGGAGTATATCAGTTTTGGAAGAAATAACCGCCACAGGAAAAGATACGGTGCTGGTTACGCATGGCGGGGTGATCCGCTGTATAGTGGCCCATGTGACCGATACTCCGCTTGTGGATGCGTTCGATATTTCCGTGGATTATGGTCATATTTCGCATTTACGGGTAGAAAACGGGGAGGTAAAAGTGATAATTTCTAATCTGTAAATAGCTGTCTTTAAACGAATTATATTAAAATTTTTAAATATCTCCCTAAAAAACAAAAAAACTGGTAATTCGTGCTAACTTTATGTTTGCATATACCGTATATAAAAGCACACAATAAAATCTGTTATAATGACAACATCTTTTCTGAATATCCCGCTTTTGTTTTTGCAGGAGATAGGTATCAAAGAATTACTGCTGATAGCATTGGTAGTACTGTTATTGTTTGGTGGTAAGAAGATACCTGAGCTGATGCGTGGTTTGGGTAGCGGCATTCGTGAGTTTAAAGATGCCAAAGATGAACCAGGCAAAAAAGGAACTAAAGCCGACGCGTCTGACGCCAAAGCGAACTAAATTCCTGTTATAAAAACAAAAGGCAAATTGCGCATTCAGCATGCACGATTTGCCTTTTTTTATGCGTTTACAACCCGCTTTGTCAGGCTGCGATCTGTACCTCATCCAGGTTTGAAGTACTTTTATTGTTCACTGATTCAAATCTTTTTTTAAAATACCAGGCAGAAGCCAGCATCATCACTATACCCGTAACTGATACGCCCAATACCGCATCTGTAAAAAACTGGCTCCACGATAAAGCAACTCCACCGAAGTTCTTGAACAACATCACCAGCACGCTTCCCAGGTAGCCAAAAGAATCCGCCACATAAATGATAAAGCCCACATTGCTTACGTATTTAAATACAGCGATCAGTCTTTCAAAGAAAATGCAATTAAATGGAATATACCCCATATACAGGCCCAATCCCGTTAAAGTCATCCACCATACCGGGTCCAGCCGGTGTTGCTTATATAACAAAGTGCTGATGAGCGCCACCAGGAACCCGGTGATCACAATAAAATGATTCAGCATAAACGCGTGAAAATTATTCTTCACAAATACCAGCAATCCCATGATCACAATAATGGCCAGGGAAACAGGAATTTCCGTTTGCGTAAAAATGCCCGCTACGGAGCCATAGCCCAGGTCCTTCCAGATATCTGCCGCAAAATTATCCCGCATGTCTCTCAATACCGTGAGCAATACGTAACTGGCAATGAGTAATACCAGTCCCGGTAAAAAGGTATGGAGAAATGTTTTCCTTTCCTGTTTATTCATAGGCGCACGGCGCGTTCTCAATTGCTCATCCGCGGCCGAAGGTGGCGGGATCTGTTCCAGTAACAAAATACAAACGAGGATGGGCACAATAAATACCAGCCCGGTGATAAAAGGCATCCAGTATTCCGTTACATGCCAGCTCACCACCGTCATTTTACCTACCGATTTTACAAACCCGGAAGAAAAAATAAAGCTCACAGATAACACGGCTCCCATAAACTCCGTACTACGCCGGCCTTCCAGGTAACTGAACACCAATCCCCAGATCATACCCAGCGGAAACCCGTTGAGAAAAAGGAACACAATGTTATACGGCGCCGGCACTATTGCGAAACCCAGTAAAGCCAGCCATGATATACCTATCAGCATCATAATACTCTGCGCCCGTTTATTCCCTCTCATTTCTGCAATAAAACGGATGCCGTAAAACTTACTGCAGGCATAACCAATTGTTTGTGTAATTACCAGCCAGATCTTATAATCAATGCCCAGGAAAGTTACGCCCTCGAAAATGCCCGCTGTAAACGGCTTCCGGAAAGCATACATGCAGGAATATGTACCAAAGGCCACCAGGGCAGCATACAGTGAAAAAGTAAAATGATGTGCATGCTGC
>NZ_DATMTE010000462.1:0-15097 GCF_035564935.1 Chitinophaga sp.
AATACGAGATAAAATATCTTTTTCATCTGATCTGGTTTAAAATTCCCTTACCCAGATATTACGGAAACTAACACGGCTGTTATGCTCCTGCAATACCAAAGGCAATTTACTTTCATGATACCTGTACTCGGGATAACCGGCATATACCATAGGCCCCTTAAGCGCCACATGGTATTGTACCAATACCCTATTATGGAATACAGTGACATAGGCAGGCGTTTTGAGCGAGCTGTCGGCATTAAACACCGGCGCCTCAAATACTGCATCAAATGTTTGCCAGGTCTGTGGCGGTAAACAGGCATTCACCAGCGGTGCATATTGTTTGTAAATACTGCCAGCCTGTCCGTTGTAATAGATCTTATGCAGATACTGGTAGCTTTCATAGATCTGCAGTTCATACAACCCCATGAACAGTACCCCGCTGTTACCACGACTGTTGCCATGATCCTCGCGGGGATCAGGTGTTTTCCATTCAATATGCAGCTGTATATTTCCAAATGCCTGCCGTGTACGGATATCTCTTGCTTTAGGCGTTACCGTTAGTTCGCCCCGTTTCACTGTCCATTTTACAGCGCTGCTATCCGTGTGTTCCCATTTGTTAAGATCCTTTTCACCGGCAAACAGCACAACGGCGTCAGACGGCGGCTGCGTGTTTTCACCGGGCGTTACCAACGGAGGCTGTGTGGACCAGTCTTCCGTAGCCTCCGGTTTTATTTCCTGCGCTACCGCAGCGCAGGCTGAAAAAACGAGGGCAAATAGCAAATAATACTTCTTCATAAAGATATAATTATGTCGCAATTTTCAGCTGACCTGCTATTACTTTTACTTGGTAGCTTTTACCTTTCTTCGCGGCAAATTTTACGGTTTGTTCTTTATAGCGCAGCTCACATGATCCATCTGAAGTAGCCGTTACCGTTAGTTGCTCCAACCGGCCCTGCAGCCAGCGTATATCCAGCACAAAACCTCCCCGGGCGCAAATGCCGTTAACCTGCCCGGAGGGCCATGCATCCGGTAAAGCCGGCAGCAGGTCGATGTACCCCATATGACTTTGTACCAGCATTTCCGCCATACCTGAAGCGCCGCCAAAATTGCCATCTATCTGGAACGGCGGGTGTGCATCAAACAGGTTAATGTAAGATCCGCCATGCGCTTTCCCAGTGGGGCCTTCAGCCGGTGTTAGTAATTTATTGATCATGGTGAGCGCGTGGTTGCCATCTTTGAACCTTGCCCACAGGTTGATCTTCCATGCGAGGCTCCAGCCGGTGCCGTCGTCGCCACGGAAAAGAAGCGACTGGCGGGCAGCGTTCATCAGGGAAGGCGACTGGTCCCAGGTGATATCCGTGCCCGGAAATACGCCCCATAAGTGGGATACATGCCGGTGATGATTTTCCGGATCATCCACATCCTGCAGCCATTCCTGCAATTGCCCGTGTTTTCCTACCTGGTTGGGCGCTATCTGTTTGTATTTTTCCTGTAGTGTTTTACGGAATGCTACATCCTGCTGTAATATTTCGCTGGCTGCTATGCAGTTGCGGAACAGGTCTCTTATCAGCTGGTGATCCATTGTAGGACCCGCTACCAGACCTCCGTTCTCGGGAGAATTGGAAGGGGTGCTGATGAGCCATCCTGTTGCCGGATCTTTTACGAGGAAGTGCACAAAAAAATCTGCTGCTGCTTTCATTAGCGGGTAAGCCTGTTGTTGCAGGAAGGTTTTGTTTTTCGTATACTGGTAATGTTCCCACAGGTGATGGCAGAGCCATGCAGCGCCTGTAACCCATATGCCGTGGTTGGATGCATTGATGGGCGCTGTGCCTCTCCACAGATCAGTGTTATGATGCAACACCCAGCCCGGTGCACCGTAATGCTCAGCAGCAGTGTGGTGGCCTGCTTCAGACAACTCGAGGATCATGGCAAAAAGCGGTTCCGCACAGGTGGAAAGATGTAGCACTTCCGCAGGCCAGTAGTTCATTTCCAGGTTGATGTTGGTAGTATACTTGCTTCCCCAGGGCGGCGATAACTGATCGTTCCAGATACCCTGCAGGTTAAGGGGTTGTCCGCCGGGTCGTGAGCCGGAGATCATCAGGTAGCGTGCATACTGCATATACAGCGCTGCCAGTGCGGGATCTGTGGCTGCAGTAAAACGGCTGATCCGCTGATCGGTTGGCAACTGTGTTTGCCCTTGTCCCAGGCTTATGGAAAAAGTATTAAAATACTGTTGATAGTCTTTGATATGTGTGTTGTATATACTATTGTAAGATGATGGCAGCGATTGTATCACCTTCCTGTTCTGTGATGCCGGATCGGCTGAAACATCTTTGTAGTTGCGGTAGCTGGTAGCAGCCGTCAGATACAACGTAGCGGCGTTGGCGTTAGTAATGGTGATGCTGCTATCGGTAACGGTTACACGCCCCTGCTGTGTACTTACTTTCAGCCAGCTTTCCCCCTTCAGCACACCGTTCTGTACTTTCAGTGAAAGCGCAATAGTACTGTCGTTTATTTTTCTTGTGGCATATGAAGGCTGCGGACTTTTGAGCGTTGCAGTGAAGCTGATGCTGCCGGGTTTATCTGCCGACAGGCGCATTACAATAGCCTGTTGCGGCGCACTGGCAAAATATTCACGGGTATACTGTACATTATTGGCGGAGTAAGTAGTGCGTGCTACCGCAGTAGTAAGATCCAGCATCCTCTTGTAATCTGTAGCGGCGGCGGCTGTATCTTTAAACCATAACCACAGGTCGCCGAACGGTTGGTAATCGGCCTCATATCGCGATGCCGGTGCGGCGCTTTTCAATCCCATAAAGTGATCTTCCGCCAGTTGTTCCGCTTCTTTCCTGCGACCTGCAGCCAACAAAGCACGTATTTGCGGCAGATACTGCACAGCGCCAGGTCTTGCATGTTCGCGCGGTCCATCGGTCCATAACGTAGATTCATTGAATTGAAGATGCTCTACATTCACTCCTCCAAAGATCATGGCGCCCAAACGACCGTTGCCCACCGGTAATGCAGCCGTCCATTTGGCAGCTGGACGATCATACCATAGCGTTAGTTCATCTTTCCTCGCAGGCAGCGGAATTATTACAGGTGCAAGATCAGCTCCGTTATACAGCTTCTTTCCATCTGCAAAAACCTGGAATCCCTTTCCTTTATGATACCTGTTGCCTGATTTATCCCACAATATGGTGAGCAGGCGACCATGATAAGGCACCTGGTCCAGGCAAAACCAATCCCAGGCGCCGGGTGGTATTAACGGATGTAATTCCAGCTGTTCATCTTCCCGTGGTTTCAGTCCTATGAGGTCGCTGATGACCAGGTCGCAGAAACCGGAATGGTTGTAGTAACTGCTGCGGGGATCATCTCCTTTCAGCCAGTAGCCGTTCTTTTCATCCTGGTATTCACCCAGGTAAGGATGCCCGTTCTTCTGATGCGAGCGTGCGTAGGTTTGTAAGGCACGGAAATAGACGCGTGCTGTCATGGCATCATGGTAGTGGTATCGGGTAAGCAGGTTAGCCAATCCCTTTAATGTTTGGGTGGTAGCGAAAGGCCAGATAGCACCGTCCCATTCGCAACCGCCGCTGCCGTGCGAACGGAAAGCGGGATGCCGCTGTTCCGCGGTAGTAAGCCCCCAGGGAGCATCAAACCCGTTTTTATCGGTTAACTGTGTCCATGCCTTTGCATACTCTTTATTATCATCCGGCAGGTTAAAATACCAGGGGATAAAACCAATTTCTTCTCTTACCCCCGACAATGGTCCCTTTGCCAGCTGTACTTTAAAAAAAGCCGCTGTATCATCCCATAGCCTGTTCTGCACGCCTGCTTTGAGCTGCGCCGCCAGTTGCGTATATCTTTGCCGGAGGCTGTCGCGCCCCGCCATAGCCGCCAGTTGTGTCAATGCCCTGGCGTTGCCGTACATATAACTGTTGATAGTAGGGCGTATATTCCTTTCCCTGCGTGAACCACTGATAGATTCTTCCATGCCATCCTTCACATCAAACTGCCAGTACATTCCATCCGGCAGGCCTCTCTCCTGTTCCCATAACCGGTAGTCATTATCCAGTGAATCCAGCAGGCTTACTGCAAAAGCGCGGTTAGCATTTGCGAGATAATAATTGTAAACGGCATCCGCTGCCCAGCTGCTGAACTGGTGAAAACGTGGCTTCGCCTGCTGCGGATCTTTCTCCAGCCAATAGCGGATATACTGGTTCACATACTGTGTATCGCGCAGCCATCTCCCTTCATATATATGATGTCCCAACGCGCAACTCAGGGCATTATATCTTCCGGCATGTTTTACGGGAATAATAAATTCGGTGAATATAAATCCATCCGGTGTTTGTTTAAGATGTTTGCGAAAACTCCACCAACGGAAATAGTACGTTTGTTCGATCACGTTATCAGGGCAATCAAACAAGGGTATGTTGCTTTCCAGCCAGGCGGCAGCGCGTTCATCGGGCACATACTGCTTTACTTCTCCTGTATCAAGACGATTGAAGGAAGCCACATACTTCTTCAGTTTATCTGCATTTAGTACAGCGCTGCTGTTTTGTGCCTGGCTACTGACTGCCAGGCATATCCATAAACAAACGTATAAAAATCGTTGCATGTTCATCTTATTTCTTTACAACTTTCATGATCCCTTTCATTACAGCATAGTGCCCGGGGAAGGTACACACGTAGGGATAGTTCCCCGGCTTCTCCGGCGCTGTAAAGTAAATACGCTGCGATGTTTCCGGCTGCAACAGGCAGGTGTTAAACAATACATCTGCAGATGCCGGTACATATGCGAGTTGTGAGCCGTTCAATCCCATATCCATTGCCAGTTTTCCTACTGCATCCCCCTTGCCTGGTTTTACGATCACCAGGTTATGCAGCATGTCATCGTTATTATTGAATACCAGCTGCACCTTACTTCCCGCCGGTACTTCTACTTCAGACAGATCGAACTTAAGCCCGGGTATGGTCCCTATCTTTAACACTACATCAGGGCCTTGGGCCCAGTTGGCTGGCTGCACGCTTACACATTTGGAAGGATCGCTGCCACAGGCCGTATTGTTGCCGGCCGTTGCGGCAGTGCTTTTCGGCGTTATAACGCAGCCTGGCATGTTACCGCTTCCCGCGGGAATAGCATTGAGCGTGTAATAGGCTGTAGTGTGCAGCAGCGGCAAGCCTGCCTGTGATTGCAGGCCCGTTACATCCAGTTCGTGTATATACCCTTCCCGCAGGCCATTTACGTATATCCGTACCCGGTAGCCATCGTCCGATACCTCACTTTTTACTACAGGGCAGGATTGGCTGTTGATAACAGGGCTGCCGTACTTACTGTGATAGCTATACGTAAATCCGGTTACCCGGAATAAGCGTGCACTGGCAGCTTGTTTTTTATTTACCGGTGAGGTAAATTCCAGTTCAAAGCCATTGTTTTGTGCGCGCATGGCTTTTATTTCAAAAGGTGCTTTGCCTTTAAAGTTAACCCGCTGTAAACCATAAGGGGCAGGGCCTGTAGAGGCCCATCCCCTGCTGGTCATACCAACAAACAATGAATGATCGCTTCCCCACACGAGCCGCAGCACGCCGGAAGAAAAGCCTTCCAAAAAGGGAAAGCATGCGCCCTGGTATTTGCCGTTCACCTTTTCCAGGAAAGCGCGCATTACTTTACTATGTCCCTGATCGCCCACCAGCAGCTGACCTTTAAAAGGACCAAATGCATCTGAGTCGATGTTCAGCACCGCAGAAGTTGAGATGCCCATGAGGGTGTGCGGAAACCATATGCTCGGCTCTTTGAAATGCGGTATTTTACGGGCAAAGTCATGCAATATACCGATGGAGTCGGGGAACTGCGATGGCGTTAAATGCAGCGGTGAACCGCGTTCGCCCGACCAGCGCATCCCGGCCGGGTGTCCTGCAAAATCGCCATAGTCCAGTTGGGTGATCCTGCCGGAGCCTATCCAGTCGCCCTGGTTCTCAGCAAAAAAAATATCCCCGTTCTCCGATAAACCAAAACCAGCCGGGGAACGCATCCCTCCGGCATAAGGCTGCATGGTGCCATCGGGCTTTATCCGCATCATCCATCCACGCCACTTAGCCAGGCTGGCGCCGCGGCCTATCCAGGAAAGATTGAGCGTAACGATCATATCACCGTTGGGCATAAACATTGGTCCATACGAATACTCGTGATAGTTGCCGGATAAGGGCCAGGAAGCAACGGTCTGGAAAAGATCTGCTTTACCGTCATTGTCTGTATCCGTAACCCGTGTAAGTTCGGAGCGTTGCGTGGTATAAAAGGAACCATTATGCCAGGCAAGCCCCAGCGTTTCATGCATGCCGGCTGCGAAGCGGCTGTATTGCGGACGCCGTGATTTTTTCTGATACGGATCTGTTATCAGCCATATCTCTCCATGCCGGGTAGCCACGCCAAGTTTATCATCTGGTGTAAATGCGAGTCCCCCCACTTCGAGTGCCACACTGTCTGGCACCGGCACATCACTGATGCTGTAATATTTACTTTCCGCGGCTTTCATTCCCGTCTGTGCATCTGCCATGCGTGGTAATAATAATCCCCACAGCAATAACAAAAAACATCTGTGTTGCTTGCTTCTCATATTGATTTACCAGATAATGGAATAATGAATATTAACTGTTTTAGTATCTGTCTTCAAAGGCAATACCAGCCTGTATTGCGCTTTATCCTTTACAATCTCCGGCATCATAGCGGTTTCTATATAATACTGTTTATCATCTACCGCATAATTACCATTGGGTAATTTTTCAATAACGCTTCCGCTGGCCATTAACCACCAGGCGTTACCGTTAGTACCACCGTTATTACGTATGGTCACCTCCCTCACCAATCCCCTGTTATCGCCCCGCGGGTAGAGGTAGTCCTCTACCGACCATTGGTGCAGGGTATAAAGGAATACCGGTAACCCGTTTCTCAGCCTATATCCCCGGTTGGTGTAGCTGCTGCTGTCGTCGCGGATAGCAACGGGCCATGGCGCATTGGAAGAGGGCAATTCCGCTATACAGGGAATGCCCGCCAGCTCCAGCGGGGCGCCCAATGGCCGTTCCAGCTGCTTTTCACCGCGTTCATGCCACATCTCCGCAATGTCGAGGTATCGCCCGCGCCAGGCCATTAAAGGGCTGTAGTTCACCATATCGTAAGCATAATTCAATCCACCGGGTATACCTACCGCCATGCTATAGGTATTTATTTTACCCAGGTGTTCCATAAAACCACGCTGTGTTACAGGCCCCTCTTTCACCGGGTATTCCATCAGCGGCGCTACTTCCACCATCCTTTCGGAGGCAGGTGTAGTAAGCGGCGTGAAAGGCATATGAGGACCTTCAAACATCAGCACAAGACTTTCATCATAGTTTGCGTAGCTAAGCTGAAAGGCATGTTCTCCCTGCTGTAACGTGGTATCACCAAAGAATGCGCGCTGGTAGTCGCGGGTACCACCGTTATTGGCGATTTCATTTCCATCTATCATTAAGCGGGCGGGGCCACCGGCCTGTAACCTGAATACATAATCACCTGTTACCGGTATCTGTATTTTTCCTTCCAGTAATAAGTGGGCTCGCTTATCTCCCACATGAAAGGTCAGCGAATCGGTATTGCCTGATTTCACAGGTACTAACTGCTGGAGGGTATCATGATTTTTATATACGCCCTTGTACACACGGTAACGCATATCCGTTAATTTTACGCGGTGGTTGCCGTAGGTTTTATAACGGATATTACGGAAAGCCACCGGTCCTTTACGCACCAGGAAACGTAATGGTCCGGGTGCTATGCGCAGCATGGTGTCGTTGGTATTAACGCCCTGCGGTATGTTAACAATGCGCCCGTTCAGCTCAACTGACTCGAAACCGGTTTCCCTTACCTGGCTGATGGTGCTGCTATCCAGGCTGGGAGGGCGTAGTGCCCTGTATTTCACCGACAGGTGTTGCCACAAACCAGGCGCTTTGCAGGCATTCAGTAAAGGCGTTCGCCCTTCAATGGCACCGCAATCATCAGTAGCCATGCTGTCTTTCAGCCAGTTGTCTTTCAAATGCAGTGCATAGGTTCCCTGGAAAAGAATACTTGCATCTGCCTCTGCGGACAACATAAAATCCAGCTCCAGGTCAAGATCGCCGTGTACCATGTTGGTGAGTAACTCACTGCTGCCGGCTGCATTTCCCGGCAGGGTACACACAAGGATACCTTTCCCATCCGTTGTTTCCATATGATGCGGTTGCTGCCTGGCGGCATATACGGTACCGGCTACACGCCAATGGTTATCCGTAACGGCAAAAGCATCCAGATGATCCAGGCTGATTGTTTCCATAGGAAGGCTTTCCGCGGGAACAGCCTCTTTATGGCCGGATGAGCAGGCAGCCAAACCTAACACGGTTACACTTTGTAATAAAAAAGATCTGATCGGCATTGACAGGATATCAAAAGAATTTAAAAAATACAACAACAGGCAAACCGTTTTAATCAACGGCAGCTAACCGCTTATTCAGCATCTGCAAAAGGTCGGGCACATCATAATATCGCAACACTCCCGGGATAACATTACTGTATTGATCCTTCACTGTTAACCGGCGGATAATGCTCATGAAAGAATCCAGGTACTGATCTATTTCCAGGTGATGAATACGCTGATCAATAACCGCTGCATGCAAGGCTACCAGGGCGGTTGTACCGGAAGCCTTTATGCTCACCACCGACTGTTTGAATACAGGATCTGATTGCAGGTAATCCAGCAGCAGCAACAGGTCTGTTACCCGTTGCCCTATTAACGGGCGGCCCATATGTAATGATGATGTTACATTGCGATATTCGCGGTTATAAAATTTAGGATGATTGAAGGCAGCGCCATCGGCTGTTTCGCCCATCCCCCGCAGATCCGGCAACAGCACAGCATCGCCTTTTTGCAGGTAATACTGTAACAGGGCGGAGCTGTCAAGTAGGGTGCGCTTGCCTTCATCATGCAGGTATATCACTACTTTCCGGATAGCGGTACTTCCGGGTGGCCGCATCAGTATAAAAGGCAGCGGTGGTTCTCCTTTACTGCGTAACAGATACTTCTCCGGTTGTCTTTCTTTCTCCTGTATAGCTTCTACTTCTGCTTTTTCCCGCAACGGAGGTATGCCCAGCAATTGCCGCAATGTATCTCTAAATGCATCCGGAGTAACCGTTTGCAGGAACCGTGCACGATGTGTTGCCATCGAAGAAGCGGTTTGCAGAAAATATTGCTGTAAAGTTATTTCACCGGAGATGCTATTATTCAGCTCCCCTGTGCCGGTACAATTCAGCGCGGTAGCCGGCAAAATGGCGATAGCTTCTTCCTGTACCGGTTTATCATCATCATACATCCATTTCCTGAACCAACGTACTGCCGCCTCCCGCTTGGGTTTTGATATACCATGCCCGTCGTCTACCGTTACCAGCTGCACCTTCTCTCCTGCGCCAAGGGTAGTGTAACATTGCTTTGCTTCACCATATGCCTGCTCGGCGCCCGTATAGTCTACAAAATCATATCTGCCTGCCAGCACGAGCAATGGCCGGGGCGCAAACAAGTGCATATAGTCGGTGATCTCCAATCCGTATTTTCCTTCATTGGGGATCTGCACACATCCATCAAGCGGCCCTGCCAGTTCAAACGTTCTTTCCCTGGTAGTGATGTAGCTGCAAACAGCAGCCACTTTTATTCTGTTTTCAAAAGCCATGAAATAGGCTGCCTGGGTACCGCCGCCGGAATTGCCGAGGCAACCGATCCTGGCAGTATCCACTTCTTTGCGCGACAATAAATAATCCAGCCCACGTTCATTATCCCACAATTCATAAGCCGCTACGCTGGAACCTGTTAAACCAGCAGCCATATTCAGCAGCGTATGTTCTGTAGTGCCACCGCGGGTTAAAGGCCGGCCTGTACTATCGGTGAGCTGATGCCGTTCTCCCTGTGAAACAGGATCAATCATCAATACCACAAAACCCTGCCTGGCAAACAACACAGCAGTTTGCTGGTACGACGGGGTAGCCTTTGCCTCCGCTTCATGTCCGCAGAAAAGCAGCACACCGGGGAAAGGACCCTTCCCCTCCGGAATATACAAACTGGCTGTTACATGATGTTGGGGAAAGCTTTGATAGATCAGCTTTTCAATATGATAACCATTGTGCCGGAGTGTATCCGTTACCGTTGGATACAAAGGGGCGTTGCCTGGCAATTCGCCAAGCAACTTTTGATAGCTGGCGCGGAGTTGTTGCTGGTAAGTTTTTACTCCCTGTACCGATTGCATGGCCCGTTGCACACGAACATTGCGTAAGGCGTATTGGTGGTGTATCTGCTGCATCAGGTAAGCGTTCAGCATTTTATCTGCTCCCCAGTCTATGATACCCGGAGATGATTGCGCACGCAGCATGGTGGCTGGCAGCAATAAAATAAACAGAATAAGTATAACAGCCGTAAAATAATTGTTAAAATAACACTTATCGGATAGTAAACGGTTTATCGCAAATATTTTCATCAACATGGAATTGTAATCTCCGTTAGCGTGATCAAGCTACAGAATTATCTATGCAAAAAAGTATTTTTTTACGCAATCGTTGCCGGAATGCGGTGGTATAGCATAATAAAAAATGTTCTGTTAACTTTATCTTCTTACAATCTGTATGCAAACTATTTTCCGATACATCTCCGCAGGTATATTCATTACCATTTTCGGCACACAGTGTGCAAACGCCCGGCAGCAGGAGCTGGATAATTATAATATTACCTGGAACAGCCAGAGCCGGAACTCAGCCGGCTCCATGCCCTGCGGCGGCAGCGACATAGGCGTGAATGTATGGATGGAAAACGGGGAATTACTTTGTTATCTCTCGCGCAGTGGTACTTTCGATGAAAACAATACCCTGCTCAAACAAGGCAGGCTAAGGATCAAACTTACTCCTAACCCGTTTGAAGCAAGCACAACATTCCGGCAAACATTGCATTTGAAAGAAGGCTATATCAATATTACAGGCATCAAAGGAAAACAAACGGCGAATATCCGGGTATGGGTAGATGTATACCGCCCCGTGGTGCATGTGGATGTAAACAGCCGGCAACCGGTAACGGCTACTGCGCGTTATGAAAACTGGCGCATGCAGGACCGGCCATTGTCAAAAATGGAGCTGTTGGCCTGCACCGGTTACAAAGGCGCACCGGTAACGGTTACCGCTTATCATGATAAAGTAGCTTTTGAAAATGACAAGGTGTTGTTCTGCCACCGTAACAGGGATGATGCGCTGATATTTGATTATACCGTGCAGCAGCAGGGATTGAACCCAATAAAAGCGCTGCTGTGGAACCCGCAACAGGGGCTCACTTCCGGCGGTCTACTCTGGGGCAGTAATATGCAGCCTGCAGGTAGTGATACCGGCAGGTACCTGCATATCCCGTATACTTACTGGCAGCTGCAAAGCACCCGTCCTGCGCGGGCCCACCACATTAATGTATTGCTGCATGTAGCACAAACACCTAGTCCTGAAGCCTGGCATATGGAGTTGCAGCAACGGATGCAAACAGTTAAGGCCCCAGAAAGAATTGCGTTTCAGCAAACCACCGCCTGGTGGAAACAGTACTGGAACAGAAGTTATATTTTCATTGACCGGGACACCGCGGACGCTGTGTGGCAAACGGGCAGAAACTACCAGTTGTTCCGTTATATGCTGGGCTGTAATGCTTATGGCGCTTACCCCACAAAATTTAACGGCGGACTTTTTACATACGACCCGGTATTTGTGAATGATAAATTTCCTTTCACGCCGGATCACCGCAACTGGGGCGGCGGTACTTTTACCGCGCAGAATCAGCGCCTGGTATACTGGCCCATGCTGAAGAGCGGCGACTTTGACATGATGACCTCCCAATTCCAGTTCTACCAACAGGCTTTACAAAATGCCACAGCCAGGAGTCGCTTCTACTGGGGGCATGAAGGCGCATGCTTCACGGAACAGATGGAAAACTTCGGTTTGCCCGCAGCCAGTGAATATGGCTGGAAACGGCCTTCCTGGTTTGATAAAGGGGTAGAGTACAATAACTGGCTGGAGTACGAATGGGATACCGTACTTGAATTTTGCCTGATGATCCTGGATATGGAACGCTTCAGGGGGAAAGATATTTCCCGGTACATCCCACTTATAAAAAGTTGCCTTACTTTCTTTGACGAACATTACCAACACCTCGCCAGGCAACGCGGCTCCAAAACGCTGGATGGAAACGGACACCTGGTACTTTACCCCGGCTCTGCCTGCGAAACCTATAAGATGGCCTGTAATTCAGCCACCACCATTGCCGGGCTTGGCACGGTTACCCGGCGTATGCTGGAGTTGCCGGGCAGATATTTTACCGATAGCAGCCGCGAACAACTCCAATCTTTGCTCCGGCGTATCCCTCCGCTCACCTTTCGTAACGTGCAGGGCTATACGACTATTGCACCGGCCCAATCCTGGGAACGGGTCAATAACCAGGAAACGCCACAGCTCTATCCCGTTTTCCCTTACGGCATTTTCGGTATCGGAAAACCCGGGCTGGATACGGCAGTTAACACCTGGCTGCACGATACCGATGCTGTTAAACACCGCAGTGCCACCGGCTGGAAACAGGATAATATATTCTGCGCCCGGCTGGGACTTACCGACAGCGCCGCACATTACACCGTTGAAAAACTGAAAGATGCAGGTACCCGGTTCCCCGCTTTCTGGGGCCCGGGATTCGACTGGACGCCGGACCATAACCAGGGCGGCTCGGGGATGATAGGGCTACAGGAAATGCTGTTACAAACAGATAACAGGCACCTTTATCTTTTTCCTGCATGGCCTGCTGCATGGGATGTTCATTTCAAGTTACATGCACCCTACAATACAACCGTAGAAGGTGTTTTGAAAAATGGAAAACTGGTTACCTTAAAAGTAATCCCTGAAGAAAGAAGAAAAGATATACAGGTAATGTTGCCGTAAGAATTACTTTGCTACAATGCTTGCCTGCCCGCCTTTCAATCCCGCAGCTGATGCTGTTACCCTAATATTCCCTGGTTGCCCGGTGGATTTCACGATCACCAGGCACCTGCCATGCCATGCCTTGCGTTGTGGCAACGAATAGCTTTCTGTGCTTACCGGGTTGGCATTACCAACCCCCACGATAGTGCCAGGACCACTGATGTTAAAGTGTACCTGGTTTTCTGCCCTTGGATGACGAATACCTTTCGCATCCTGCAATTCCACGGTAATATAACTCAGGTCCTGCCCGTTGGCAGTGATCGTGGTACGATCCGCAGCCATAGCCAATTTCACCGGTTCGCCTGCGGTTTGCAATATTGCGCCGCCGGCTTCTCTTCCCTTGTTATATCCTATTGCTTTTAATGTGCCGGCTTCATAAGGCACCTGCCAGATAGCTGTGAACTTATTGGAACGGTTGGTAGCTTTCCTGCCCAATGATCTGCCATTCAGAAAAAGCATTACTTCTTCACAGGAGGAGTATACTTCTACTTCCAATGGTTGCTGTGTTCCACCGGCCCAGTTCCAGCTGGCCACTACATCATGCCATTCCCAACGGCTCCAGTCTACCTTATTCGGATTGGTGGCAAACGATGGTTGCGGAGGCTTTACAAAAACAGCTACCTGGTCATCTTTCCACAATACATCCCGGTAAAAAGACTGCGGGCGCTTCCATCCGCAGATATCAATGTCACCGCAATACGCAAGGTTCCATGGAAAAAATGATTGTTCCTGCCAATACCCTAACCAACCAATACCAGCCTCCCCAATATAATCAAAAGCCGTCCATACAAAATCACCGATCACCCATGGATGATCTGTTACGCCCATCCAGTAATCAAAAGCTTCCAGCGGCAGGGATTCCGTGGCAAACATCACACGTTGCGGTAAACGCTGGTGGTCTGCTACATATTTATCTCTTGCATAATTATAACCTGCAACATCCAGTGTAGCCAGGAAAGCATCTTTATCTGCTGTTATTCCATTTACACCACAGGTAACAAAACGGGTATTATCCAATGTACGTATAAAATCGCTGAGCATTTTTGCCACCTTCACTACTTCCTGTTTCTCCCGGTTGGGGATCTCGTTACCAGTGCTCCACATGATAATGGAAGGATGATTACGGTCGCGGTACAACATGCTCTCCAGGTCTTTCTGCCACCAGTCATTAAAATACAGGTGATAATCATCCGGATTTTTTCCATCTTCCCATATATCAAATGCCTCATCTATCACCAGCATTCCCAGGCGGTCGCAGGCATCCAGAAAAGCCGGTGAAGGCGGGTTATGCGCGCATCTTACAGCGTTATAGCCACTGGCTTTCAGCAGTTCCACTTTGCGCTCTTCTGCACGATCGTAAGCCTTTGCACCAAGCGGCCCGTTATCATGATGTACGCAGCCGCCTTTCAGTTTTAACGGCTGCCCGTTTAAGCGGAAGCCGTTTACCGCATCTATACTGATACTGCGGATGCCAAACGGTGTAGTAACACGGTCTGTTAATTGCTGATTATTGTATACCTCCGTAACAGCAATGTATAATACCGGCGAATCTACCGACCACAGAGCGGGGTTGGTTACTTTGAGATCCCGATCACATTCCACCGGAGCGCCGGGTGCTGATTCACGTATATCCGTCACCGTTGCCACTTCCTGTCCCCTTGCATCCAGGAGCCGGGTTACTATTTTCGCCTTCACGGTATTGCCCGTTTCATTCATCACTTTGGTACTTACATGTACTTTTGCAGCAGCCGGATTTACTTCCGGCGTTGTAATATAAGTGCCCCATTGTGCTACATGCAATGGGTTTTTCACCTTTAACCACACATGGCGGTAAATGCCGGAACCGGCGTACCAGCGGCTATTCTCTCCTTCATTCCTGATCTTTACTGCCAGCACATTCTTTTCACCCGGTTTTAGCCGTTCGGTGATATCATACCAAAATGACGTATAGCCGTAAGGGTGTTTGCCCAAACGTTTTCCATTGAGCCATACCTCTGCATTCATGTATACACCGTCGAACTGCAGCTGTACCCGTTTTCCGCGGAATGCAGCCGGTGGGATAAAAGTTTTACGGTACCA
>NZ_DATMTE010000463.1:0-6042 GCF_035564935.1 Chitinophaga sp.
CTTGAATCGGAAAACAGGCTTATCCGCCTGCAGCATGAAAAAGCGCATACAGAACGGTTATTCCTCAAAACGCAGATCAACCCGCATTTCCTGTTTAATAGCCTGAACAGTATTTATTCCCTGTCGCTGAAAAAGGATGAAAAAGTGCCGGCTACATTACTGCGACTGGCCGAAGTGATGCGGTATATGATCTATGAATCAGATGATGATTTTGTTCCTTTGGAGAATGAAATCAATTACCTGAAAAATTATATCTCCTTACAACAATTGAGAAATTCAGAGAAGGCGGCTGTTACCTTTGAGGTGAACGGTGATCCGGGTAAACACCGTGTAGCGCCGTTTATGTTTATTGTATTTGTAGAAAATGGATTTAAGCACGGCGTAGAAGCAGGGATACATGAAGCATTCATTCATATGAACCTGGATATTCAGGGTAGTACATTGCGGTTTACCGTGAAGAATAATAAAGGGGTTGTAGACGAGCCGGAGAGCGATCGTTTCAGGGGACTTGGACAGGATAATGTAAAGAAGCGGCTGGAGCTGCTTTACCCGGGGAGGCACCAGCTTGTTATTAAAGATGAGGCTGCGCTATATACTGTGCAGCTGCAGCTTGAACTGGATAATCAACATTAACTTTTAGATATCATTATATATGAAAATCAGATGCATAATTGTAGATGATGAAATTCTTTCCCGGGATGTAATTGAATCCTATATAAATGAATTTCCCGTAGTGGAACTGGTGAAGAAGTGCAGTAACGCTATTGAAGCGCTGGAAACCCTGCAGGAAGAAGATATTCAGTTGATTTTCCTGGATATAAAGATGCCCGCGCTTTCGGGGATCAGCATGTTGAAGTCGATCTCTTCACCACCCTGTGTGATCTTTACCACAGCTTATGCGCAACATGCCATAGAAGGTTTTGAGCTGAATGCGGTAGACTACCTGTTAAAACCCTTTTCTTTTGAAAGGTTTGTGCAGGCGGTAAATAAGGTTCGCCGGGTAATTGAACTGGAGGAATCTGCAGCCAGTTTGAAGCGTTCGGGCAATGAACAGCATTTTATTATTGTAAAGGCAGATAAAAAATTGCATAAACTGAATTTTGAAGATATTACCTATTTAAATTCGATAGGCGATTATCTCAGGATCTTTATGAAAAACGGGAAGGTGATCATCACCAATGAAACCCTGAAAAGTATAGAGGAAAGTTTGCCTTCAAACCTGTTCCTGAGAATACATAAATCCTATATAGTATCCGTGAGGTCCATCCTGTATATAGAAGGAAATCAATTGGTAATTGAGGGGGCGGAACTGCCTATTGGCTTAAAGTATAAAGAACAGCTGATTGAAAGGTTTGGCTCCCGTCTCTGAAAATAATACCGACATTTGGCATATAAAAGCAAACGATGAATAAAGAAAGTTTAGTTCAGTTTATTCAGCAGGTATTACCAATGAGTCAGGCTAAGGCAATGCAGGTAGCTGAGCGGTTCGAACCGGTGAGATTTGAAAGAAACGCGTATGTGCTTGAAGCCGGCAAAGTTTGCAATGAGTCTCATTTCATTGAAGAGGGCATTATCAGGTCCTATACGTACGATGTTGATGGCAACGAGGTAACTACTGCATTTTATTCGAAAAACAGTTTTACGAATGATTTGCTTTCCTTTTTCAAGAGAAGTCCCGCACGAGAATATCTCCAGGCAGTTACAGCATGCTACACCTGGTATATCACTTATGAAGATATGCAGGCAAGTTTTCACGCCATCCCCGAGTTCCGTGAATTTGGACGACTGAATATAGTGAACCAGTATAGCATGTTGAAGGAAAGAATGTTGTCGATGTTGCAGGAAACGGCGGAACAACGATATAATAACCTGATACATTCAAGCCCGGACATCTTTCAAAATGTGCCTTTAAAATATATTGCTTCCTACCTGGGTATCACTGATACTTCGTTAAGCAGGATAAGAAAGGAATTTGCAAAAAAATAGCCGGTTACCCATTTCTTGCCATTTGCTAAGCGCAAGCTGGCGCATTTGATTTTCCTTTGTTTTACAAAATAACAGATCAAATGGGAAATCACTTATCGGGTATGCCGCTTTGGGCTATCGCGCTGTTTATTGTCAGCTTTCTTTATTCCATCTTCTTCATTACAAAACCGGTAAAACAAGCCGCCGTTGCCGCTGGTATCACGCCGCAGCAATCACGGAATATCCGGACTGGTATCGTAGTCTTTTACGTTCTTTACCTCCTGTATGTTTCCGTGTTTTCTTTAAAAGGGGTGTTCGATGTAGATTCCGTGCCACCTAAAGTAATGATATGGGCGGGTATGCCGCTTATGCTCATCCTGTTTGGATTTATTGGAAATACGAAATTATTTAAGACACTGCTCCGGTCGGCCACCCTGGAATCACTGATCGCTGTGCATATATTCCGGGTTGTAGGCGTATTTTTTATCATCATTTATTATTATCATCTTCTTCCTGCAAGATTTGCATTTTCGGCCGGCCTGGGAGATATTATTACGGCTATCCTGGCACTGCCGGTTGCCAGGATGGTTGCAAAGAAGCGCCCGGGGAGTATACCGGCTGTTTATGCGTGGAATATACTGGGGATCATTGACATTATTGACCTGCTTGTGATTGCGGTTATTACAGGAGCGAACGGCAACCTGCGGGAAATGACGGTATTCCCGTTCGTCTGGTTTCCTGCTTTTGCTCCTGCAACAATTTTATTTTTACATACAGCAGTGTTCAGGAAATTATACCAATTAAGGAAAGCACCGCATATTGGCGGGCACCGGAAAGCTACGGATGAACTGAACCTGGCGCCATTGCAAATAAAGAAACGGTGAAGCCTGGCTTCACCGTTTGCAATATATACCTATCTGTTAAAGCGATACTGTTCTTCCGTTACCTGTTCCAGCCAATCTACCACCTTACCATCCAGGTTTTCCTGTATGGCAATATGGCTCATTCCCACCGTGGCTGAGGCGCCATGCCAGTGTTTCTCGTTGGCTTCAAACCACACAATATCACCCGGATGTACTTCTTCAACCCGGCCGCCTTCCCGCTGTACCCAGCCAAGGCCCGATACAATAATGATGGTTTGACCGAGTGGGTGGGTGTGCCAGGCTGTTCTTGCTCCCGGTTCAAAAGTCACCGTTGCTGCAGCGGCACGCCGTGCGTCATTGGGATCAAATAAAGGATCTATGCGTACCGCGCCGCTGAACCAATCGGCCGGCCCTTTCACGGATGCTTTTGAACCTGTTCTTGTTATTTCCATAGCTCAGGAAGTTTTTAAAGAATTTATATCTATTACGAAGCGGTATTTCACATCGCCTTTCAGCAAACGTTCATAGGCTTCATTAATTTGCCGGATATTGATCATTTCAATATCTGCAGTGATATTATGTTGTCCGCAGAAATCCAGCATTTCCTGGGTTTCGGCAATGCCCCCAATCATTGACCCTGCAAGGCTTTTACGTCCCACGATTATACTGAATGCGGCCACCGGCAGGGGATGTTCAGGCGCGCCAACCAGGGCCAGTGAGCCATCTACCCGGAGGAGGTTCAGGTAAGCGTTGATATCATGCTCTGCAGAAACGGCGTCGAGGATGAAGTGCAGTTTGCCGCGGAAGGCTTCCATCTGCTTTTCATCTTTGGAAAGTACCACTTCGTCTGCGCCCAGGCGTTTGGCTTCCGCGAATTTTGACTCTGAAGTAGTAAACGCTACCACATGTGCGCCCATGGCTTTGGCTATTTTGATACCCATATGTCCCAAACCACCGATGCCTACAATACCTACTTTTTTACCCGGGCCTACGTTCCAATGGCGCAGGGGGGAATAGGTAGTGATACCTGCACAAAGCAGCGGGGCAGTTGCCGCCAGATCGAGGTTTTCAGGGATGCGCAGTACGAAGTTCTCGTCTACCACCACGCTTTCTGAGTACCCGCCATAGGTGGGTGTATCCAGGTGTTTATCCGGTGAATTATAAGTTTGGGTGGCGCCGGGTTCGCAGAATTGCTCCAGGCCTTCCTGGCAATACTGGCATTCGCGGCAGGAGTCTACCAGGCATCCTACGCCCACTACATCGCCTACTTTGAATTTGGTAACATGATCGCCTACGCTTACCACTTTGCCCACGATCTCATGACCAGGTACACAGGGGTACACGGTAAAATGCCATTCATTACGTGCCGTATGCAGATCGGAGTGGCAAACCCCGCAATACAGGATGTCAATTTCCACGTCGTGCGGAGTTGTTTTTCTCCGTTTGATATTAAGCGTATTTAAAGGCGCGTCGGCAGCAGGTGTGCCATATGCTTTTACTGATGTGGTATTCATAATTTTTTTCTTGAAAGTGGTGACTGGTTTAAATTTTTGAAGAAAGCCGTCTGGTTTATTAAAAGGAAATTGTTTCTCAGGGAATTGTCCGGATCACTTTTGCGGGGATCCCGCCAACGACCGTATTGCCGGGAACATTTTTGCTGACAACTGCGCCTGCGGCCACTACTGCATTTTCGCCAATAGTTACACCGGGCAATATGGTAGCACCTGCACCGATCCAGGCATTCCGTTTTATTAGAATGGGTTTGCACAGTATACCCCGCCGGGCTACCGGATCCAGCGGATGATTCTCGGTAATGAGGTTCACTTTAGGGCCAATGAGCACATGATTTTCGAGCACAATGCCGCCCATCTCCAGGAAGGAACAGGCGTGATTGATGAATACATGTTCGCCGATCTCAATAAAGCGGCCGAAATTGGTATAGAAAGGAGCAAATATGGTAGTGGTTTCGTGGAGCGGGGAGCCTATGATCTCACTGAGTTTCACTCTCACCTCATCGGTACCGGTTGCCGCATTGAGCGCCGGAGACAAGGCCAGTGTGCGGTTGACCACTGCATCTATCTCCGAAAATTCAGGATCGTTCAGGGGAACCAGTTCTCCGGCTTTCAGCTTTTCGAAAATATTTTTCATAACGCAAAGGTAGGGTGTGCCATTCTTTTACCGGTTATGACTATCAAACCAATGATTAAGAAATTCAAACTTCCAGGGAGCGTAGGGAGGAAGGGTTGGTGCCGGTCATCCGTTTAAAATAATTATTAAAGTAGCTGGGGTATTCAAAGCCCAATGCATAGGCGATATCTGCAATATTCCAGTCGGTATGCTGTAACAGGGCTTTGGCCTCGCTGATGATCCGTTCGGTAATATGTGTGGTGGTTGACTTGCCGGTCACGGTTTTTACCATGCGGTTGAGGTAATTAACGTGCAGGGCCAGGTTTTGCGCGTAGTCCTGCGCAGTTTTCAATTGAAGGGGTTTATCCGGGCTTTCGATGGGGAACTGCCGTTCCAGCAATTCAAGGAAAACAGCGGTGATGCGGTTGGCTGCATTTTTATGCTGATCAAAATTCCCTGAAGGCTGTAATTTCATGGCCTCGTGCATGATCAGGTTAATGTAATTGCGGATCAGGTTATCTTTAAAAGTATAACCGCTTTGCTGCTCTTCGATCATTTTCTCAAAAATGGTGTTCAGGAAGATCCGCTGCTCCCCGCTGATGGTTAGTATAGGTGTACCGCCTATTTTGAAGAACGGCGACTGCTGCAGGATGTCTGTACGTTCTGAAAGATTGAGAAATTCCTCTGAAAAAAGACAGGTATAGCTTGCATAAGTAGTTGATATGGTTTCCCAGGAGTAGGGGATATGAGGGTTCCCGAAAAACAACACGGTACCTTCCGCCTGGAAGCTCCTGTCGGCATAATGGATCATACTTTTACCAGTGGTTAGGCAAATCTTATAAAAATCCTTCCGGCTGTAAAAACGTGTAACATTGCTATCCTCTTCGATCTGGAAGGCATTAAAGCCTTTTAACCGGAGGTCGTTATTGTATGCTGAAACGGAACGTGCCTGGATTTTTTTCATGGCACAAAGTTAAGGAAATCAAAACAAAGAGAGGGCCTTCTTTATTTTGAATCTCCCGGATAAGCAAAGGTTGCCGGATGAAGTTATACAGGGTCTTTTTTCTCGCTTTTTATTACTTTCCCG
>NZ_DATMTE010000464.1:0-2727 GCF_035564935.1 Chitinophaga sp.
TGAACTGATACCGCCGGTAATGAACGCTACCCAGCTGGCTACCTACATGAAGGGTTTTTATGAAGATAAGATCAAATACGAAGGATATACCGGCGGTATACCCGCCGTGTACCAGAACCCGGACCAATATGGCGAAGGAACAGACTGGTTCAGCGTACTCACCAGGAACGCCCCGGTGCAGAACTATAGCCTGGCTATCAATACAGGTAACGACAAGGCGGCTTTCAGCCTGGTGGGCGGCTATTTTAACCAGCAGGGTATCTTGCTAAACACCGGCTATAAACGTTTTTCATTACGTGCCAATGGTGATTTCAACATCAGTAAACGCGTAAAGGTGGGCTTTGGTGTTGCGCCGTCTTTCCAGATAGATCATAACAACAGGCAGGGAACCGGCTTTAACGTGGATGGGCAGCGCGCCATTTTTGCCTCCGCTTCCATGATACCTACCATGGGCTCTCCCTACAACCCGGATGGATCACTGGCGCTCGGTATTTCAGGGTTTACCAACCAGTTTGTATGGGCCAACCCGTTAAGACAATTACTCGAAGTAAAAGACGATGCTAACCGGTTACGTGTACTGGCCAATGTGTTCGCAGAAATAAAGCTGACGGATCACCTGACTTTCCGCACAACAGGTAGCACCGATCTTGCCAACATGACCCGCAACAGGTTTATTCCATCTACTTCCATCGGCGGCTTTAACGCGCTGCCTATAGAAAATCCGCCGCCAGGCAATAATACTGCTTTGGGCGAATCAGCTATCACCAATGACTATACCTGGCTGAATGAAAATACGCTTAACTACCAGCAGCAGTTTGGTAAAGATCATTCATTGGGCGTACTGGCAGGATTTACGGCGCAGCGGACAACCCGTTTTTCAAGCGATATGATAGGCCGCGATTACCCCGATAACAGCATCAGCCTTTTAAGCGCAGCCACCAGGTTCACTACCAATACATCCAGTGCCTACGCCTGGACAATGGCGTCCTTCCTGGGTCGTGTCAACTATAGCTTTAAGGACCGTTATCTTTTACAGGCAACATTGAGGAGAGACGGATCGTCACGTTTCGGCGACCAGAACAAATGGGGTACTTTCCCTTCTATAGGCGGCGCCTGGATAGTAAGTGATGAGCCTTTCCTTAAACAGGTGTCGAACCTGAGCTTCCTGAAGTTAAAAGCCTCCTACGGTTTAACCGGTATGTCGGAAATGGGTAGTGGTGTTAACAGTAACTATTCCAGTGTAGCTGGTATTGTTAATTCCAATTATACGTTTTCTGGTGGCCTGGCCCCGGGCAAAGTACAAAGTAGTTTAGGCAATCAGAATTTGGCCTGGGAGCGCAACCAGCAGTTTGATGCGGGCCTTGAGCTGGGATTGTTTGATGGCAGGATTAATTTCTCTTACGACTATTACAGTAAGCTCACAACAGGCCTGTTGTTTGTATTGCCGGTTCCGCAGTCTTCCGGCTTCTCCACCGTACAGGATAACCTGGGCGATATCAGGCAATGGGGACATGAGTTTGTATTAAGCACTAAAAATCTCACCGGGAAACTTAAATGGAACACCGACTTTAATATCGCCTTTAACCGCAACCTGGTTAAAAGGATCGGTTTAAATAATATTTCTTTTGCTGCTGATCCGACGATTACATTGTCAGAGTTTACCGACTACAGGACCCTGGTTGGTAAACCTATTGGTCAGTTTTACGGGTATGTATTTGACGGGATCTTCAAAAACCAGGCGGAGGCAGATGCAGGGCCCAAGTATTATGGAACCGGTACCACTACGCTTTCCCAGGCAGGAACAGTGAGGTTTAAGGATTTGAACGGCGATGGAAAAATTACCTTCCCGGACGATCAGACTGTGATAGGCGACCCCAATCCTAAATTCATATTTGGCCTTAGCAACAGCTTCCAGTACCAGAACTTTGATCTGAACATCGCCGTATCAGGCACCTATGGCAACAAGCTGAAAAACGGTATGCAGGAAAGCACCTACAACCTGGACGGTGTGTTCAATGGTCCGCCGGAACTGCTGAACCGCTGGCGCTCTGAAGCCGATCCTGGTAACGGGCGGGTAGCACGTACCCTGGCTAATACCACCGCGGCTTACCGTACCGATAATACGCTGTTCATTCACAATGCCTCCCATCTCACTATTAACAATATTACGCTGGGATATACGCTGAGAAAATTCAGGAAGCCTGTTATTAAGAGTCTCAGGGTATATGCGTCTGCACAAAACGTATACATCTTCACCAGTTACCCGGGCAACCCCGAAGTAAGCGCCGGCGCCGGACTGGCATTTGTAACACAGCAGGGACAGGACCTTGGTGCTTATCCCCTGCAAAGAACATTTACGTTTGGATTGAACCTTGGCCTTTAAAAATCAGTAAAAATGAAAAAGATCTCTTGTATAATATTAGTGATACTGAGTTTGGCAGCTGTATCGTGTAAGAAATTTCTTAGTGAAGTCAATCCAAACAATGTAAACCTGAATAGTTACTTTAAAACCCAGAATGATTTTGACCTGGCTGTAAACGGCGCCTACGCCCAGCTGCGCGGGATGTATAACAATAGGAGCGCCTGGGTAATGGGAGAAATGCGTTCGGATAATACGCACTACGACTATAAATCATCCGACCAGGCGGTAGCTACTATGAACCGCCTGGCAGTGGCCGATTTCCTGGATGATAAATATAATAACCAGACGCCCCCGAAATGGAATCT
>NZ_DATMTE010000465.1:0-1735 GCF_035564935.1 Chitinophaga sp.
CGGAAATTTCCTGGGCAAGGTCGCCGCCTTTGAGACAAATAAGCCCCTTTTCAAATTGCTTGCCCGGCACAGTGGATTTCTTCATTAAATGCTTGCTCCAGCGCCAAAGGTCCCCAAGGGGCGCCACCGCGCGGGATACCACGATATCAAACTTCCGGTTTTTGATCTCCTCCACCCGGCTATGCGCTGCAGTGACGTTTTTCAGCTGCAGCGCTTCCGCTACGCCTTCCACCACCTTTATTTTTTTACCAATGGAATCTACCAGGTGAAACTGTACTTCGGGAAAAAAGATCGCCAGGGGAATACCCGGGAATCCGCCGCCGGTACCCAGGTCAAGGATCTGGGTGCCGGGCTGGAAATCTGCAATAGCAGCTATACTAAGAGAGTGTAATACATGTTTTTCATATAAGGCATCAATGTCTTTGCGGGATATCACGTTGATCTTGTCGTTCCATTCCTGGTATAATCCCTGCAGCGCCTCAAACTGCGACAGCTGTTCCGGTGTAAAGTCGCTGAAATACTTTAAAATAATTTCCATGCGGCAAAAGTAAAGCAAAAGCAAATAAGCGGGAAGCTATTTACCCATGCGGATTACCATTTGTTTTTGGACCTGAAGAACAGGGCAGGGGTAAAGATGATATAATACAATACCATGAAAATATCCATCAGCCAGCTGAACTTAAACAGGTCGCTTTCATCCAGCCTGCGCATGGCCGAGTAAGTAATAATGGACTGTATCAGCACCTTACCACCAAAAATACCCAGCACATACCAAAGGATGGGAGGCGGGAAAAACAGTGCGAAAATAAAGGCCGGGTAAAAAAGGAAGTGCGTCAGTGAAAATAGTCCCAGCACAAACTTATGCCCGAAGCGGTAATGCTTACCGGTAGACATGTGCCGGGTTTTTTGCCGGAACCAGCTTTTCCAGCTCAGCTTGGGCTCTGAGTAAGTAAAAGCCTGTTTGTTGATCACCACGCCTACATTTTTCCGGTTGGCTGCGGTATTTACAAACAGGTCGTCGTCGCCGCTGGCAAGATGCTGGTGACTTGTAAAACCTTTATGTTTAAAGAAAAGCTCTCTTTTATAGGCCAGGTTACGGCCTACTCCCATATAGGGCATACCGCTCATGGCAAAGGAAAGGTGCTGCAGGGCGCTGAAGAAAGTTTCATACCGGATGATCTTATTCAGAAACCCCGGCTTCTTATGATAAGCGCCGTATCCCAGTACAATTTCTTTCTTGCCTGTAAAACCCTGGCTCATCAGGGAAAGCCAGTAGGTGCTTCCCGGCTTGCAATCGGCGTCTGTAAGCAATACCTTTTCAAACTGCGCGCCTTTCAAACCGATAGACAGGGGATATTTCTTGCCGGGAATAAATTTCGCGGGCTGCTTGATCTCGATATGCCGGTAGTGTGGATAGCCCGGCTCTATGGAGCGCAGGTAATACTTGGTATCATCCTCAGAGTTATCGTTCACCACAATTACCTCGTACTCAGGTTTCATATGCTGGTGATACCGCTGTTGCAATACCCCCGGCAAATTCTTCTGCAGGTTCAATTCCTCATCCTTGGCACAGATGATCACCGAAAAAGGCCCGTCCGGCGTGTGGTCCAGGTCAAATTTACGTCTATAAAAAGCTACCCGGGAAAATACAAAGAGAAAATAAATAGTTTGTATCCCTGCTACGGCAGCAAAAAAGTATAAGGCAATTTCACCCAGATGGTCCATAATGCTGGCA
>NZ_DATMTE010000466.1:0-1977 GCF_035564935.1 Chitinophaga sp.
TTTGTACTGGTGATGGGTATTTATATCCTGTGGATGGAAATCTATCACGTCCTTTAAGTAGGGTTCCCTGGTGTTTAATTCAATGAGCGAAAATGCCCGTTTGTTGTGGTTCTTTTCGGTCTGATCTTTCGGTTTCGCATAAACGAAAATGCCTGTTGTTGGCCGCTGCCGGAAATGCACGGAAAACGGAAATGCCTAAAACAAAAAGGTTGTAAGCCGGTGACTTACAACCTAATGACGTGCCCAGAACTGGATTCGAACCAGCACACCCTTGCAGGCGCTGCGACCTGAACACAGTGCGTCTACCAATTTCGCCATCTGGGCAACTGATATCGTGTCAGGGGATGCAAAGATAAGCAGCCAAAATATTTTACCAAATTTTTTTTGCAGTTATCTGAAACACCCGTAGGCATTTTCCAATCGGGACAAGTCGCACTCAAGCGATGCACGGTCCCAATGCCCCGTATTGGCGGCTGCTTCGTAGGTCGACTGCATAAACGCAAGCAGCGTTTCCTCCGGGTCCGGCGATTGTTGTACCACTTCGTAAGGCAGCATAAATTCTCCCATCTCCTGGCTGTAAAAAGCACCTGCAGGTTGAACCGGCTGCTCAGGGAAGGTGGGTGTAACAGGATAACAGTAGGCATAAAAAATGGCATGAGGATATTGTTCACTGCCGGGCCAGAATCCGCAGGAACTTACTTCTTTTGAATACGCCTCCTGCATAACAGCTGCCGGCATATTGGGAGCTGCTCCCTGGTGGGGAGGTGCATCCCTGCCGGAGAACCTTGTTACGGCAAGGTCAAAGGCGCCCCAGAAGAAGTGCACAGGGCTGCACTTGCCGGTAAAGCGGGTCCTGAACCGGGTGAACACATTATGGATCTTTACCAGCGCCTGCCAGAAATCCTCCATTTTTTGCGCGTCGTACGAATGATGTATTTCATCCTTTTCAAATGGAATGGCGTCGGCTATTTCACTGGGCAGGGTGTAAATAGTCACGTCAATATCCAGCGCCTTTAATTTTTCAAAGAGGGCATTATAAAAGTCGGCTACGGTTCTGGGCCGGAGTTCCACCACTTCTTTTCTGCCGGTGCTGGTAATAACCAGCAGCTGGTGCTGCATGAAGTTAAAGTCGATCTGGAAAATGCCATGCTGGTAGGGCACGGTGCCGGTGCTAAGCCCATCGGGAGTAACATACAGCGTAACATGCCAGGAATGATTCAGCCAGGGCATTTTCCGGAGCCGGATCTTACCCACTATCTGGGTCCACAAATGCACGGTAGCCAGGGTGTCTTTCCATTCAGGATAACTTATTACAGGCCATTGGTCGGTTAGTTGCATAGTAAATAGTTAAATGATGAGTGTAATGTCCAGGTACAAAATAACAAACCGGATAACGGAATGTTCTGGGAAAATCTCCAAAAGAATTTTATCTTATAAGTTCTACGTTCTGATCTATGAAAAACGATAAGCAATTCTATTTTTGGGTGATGGCGTTTTCGGTGTTGTCTATGCTGGTGGCTCTTTTTCAAAACATCATGTACACCCGCATCGAAAGTCACATTTTTTTCCTGGCATCTTTTGTATCCTGGTCGGTCATTTCGGCGGGAGTAAGCCTCATCACATTACTGTTAACGCTGAGGTATTTCGGATACAGGAAATATTGGTTTGCTTTTTCGGCCGCCCTGCTTTTCCATGTTGCTGCTTACTATCATTTAATAGTGCTTTATAACCTGGTAGGGGCAAGAGCGTTGCTGAGCTATTACCTGCTGGTGTCGCTGTTTACCATCGGCACTGCCGTTGTTTATGCGGTAAGTCTTGTATTTTCTGCTGCAGGGCAAAAAGCCTGGTTGAAGGCCGCAGGTGTTATAATGCTCCTTCTTGGTATCACCCAGCTGCTGGCGTTTGTATACCGGATGAATGCACAAGAGGCAGCTTTAAGTGTAACAGCAGATAATATTTTTAAAGTAATTTCCTGGA
>NZ_DATMTE010000467.1:0-3421 GCF_035564935.1 Chitinophaga sp.
ATGGCGTACAGATTGCGCCACCTACCGCTTGTCGAATCCTGCTTCCGGTAACTTTGGAAACGGGCTTTCTTCCTCAGATCTGAGCCGTTCCAACTGGTGCCCGGGCACACTTACATCCCCGGTATTCATTTCCTTACAGGATATAGCCCCCGGGCAGCATACCATACAGGTGGCTATTCCACAGGGGAAGCCTGAAGGCAGCAGCCAGAGCTTCTGGAATGTATCCGGCACACTGATAGGAGAAAAAAAATAATTTTCCGGGATGCGGTATAGATCGCATCCCGGTTGTCATAATCCGGAATTATTGATCCACATTCGCACTATGAACGATTTATACCAGGGTATATTAGAAGGTTTTCACCAGATGACCTGGCTGGAAGCAACAGCTGTTTTCTTTGCTGTCTTATCGGTCATCTTTCAAAAAAATAATAATATACTGGTATACCCTACCGGTATTGTAAGCACGGGCATTTATACCTATCTCCTGTCGAGAGAACATTTCAAACTATATGCGGATGCTGCGCTGAACGCGTATTACCTGGTGATGAGTGTATACGGCTGGCTCTATTGGGCAAAGAAAGGTCCGGCGCAACCAGCTACACCGGTAATGCGCAGTAACCGCAAAGAACTGGTTACAGCTGTTTTTATTGCACTGGGAGGCTGGGGAATTTTCTATTTCCTGCTAAGTCGTTTTTCAGACTCCAATGTACCCATAATGGATGCCTTTGTATCTGCCACGGCCTGCGCCGGTATGTGGCTGCTGGCCAAGCGGAAGCTGGAGAACTGGATATTGCTGAATATTTCCAACCTGGTAGCTATCCCCTTGTTGTTATACAAGCACCTGTACCTTACCGCGGGACTGACCATCTTTTTATTTACCATTGCCATATTCGGGTATCTTAGCTGGAGAAAAGAAGTGCTGCAAAGAGAAAATACATGAAGAAAGTAGTTGTTATAGGGCCGGAATCTACCGGGAAGAGTACGCTCAGTGAAAAGCTGGCCGCGCATTTTAATACTGTGTGGACGCCGGAATATGCACGTGAATACATCGACCAACTCCAACGGCCATACGAAGAATCCGACCTCCTGCACATTGCGGCCGGGCAGGTAGCGCTTGAACAGCAAATGGTCAGCCGGGCCGGTGAAGTATTGATCTGCGATACTGATCTGTACGTGATCAAGGTATGGAGCGAACATAAATACGGACATTGCGATCCGCGTATTTTACAACAGATAGCCCGCCAGCATTGTGATATGTACCTGCTTACCTATATTGACCTGCCCTGGGAAGAAGATCCGCAAAGAGAATATCCGGACCCGGAAATGCGGCATTACTTTTATAATATTTACCGGGAGATCGTTATAAATTCCGGTGTGGAATGGAAAGATATCAGGGGGAGTTATGAAGAACGCGAAGCCCTGGCAATAGCTGCCGTGCAACAGTTACTGAACCGGCCCTGATTATTTTCTGCCTGTAACCAGTTCCATAATATCGGGGTCGGGCGCAAGGTTGCGCATTTGTACCAGTATTTTCCGCAGCCGGTAAGCCGTGATCCGCGCAGGCGGATTGATGGTATATTTAACCGGGTTGGGTAAACAGGCGGCTATCATGGCGGCTTCCTCCCGGTTAAGACTGGCCGCATTTTTATGATAATTTACCTGCGCTGCCGCTTCCACACCAAATACACCCTCTCCCATTTCCGCCACATTCAGGTATACTTCGAGGATGCGCTGTTTGCCCCATATTTTTTCGATCATGAAAGTAAAGTATACTTCCAGGCCCTTCCGGAACCAACTGCGGCCCTGCCAGAGGAAAACGTTTTTAGCCACCTGCTGACTGATAGTGCTGGCCCCTTTAATTTTTTTACTTTGCTGGTTATGCTTCATTGCTTTTTCGATCGACTTAAAGTCGAACCCGTTATGATCTGTAAACAGCTGATCCTCGCTGGCTATTACAGCCAGTTTGGCGTGTTGGGATATTTCATCATAGCTCACCCATGTTTTCTGCAGTTTTTTATCTGTTCCCCAAAGGCTGAACCAGCTGGAGATTTCGGTGATGGTAATAGGCGGGTTCACCCATTTCAACAGCAGGATGTATAAAAATTGTGCAACAATTAAAACCAGTACTACCCTCTTCAATCTCCTCCACGTTCTGGGAACAATGCCTTTTAAGTTCATCGCGTAGGTTTAGAAAAATCGGGACGAAAGGTAGGCTAAAAACCTGAAAGTGACACACAATCGTTAACTTTATATATGCTGTTAAACGTACATCCGGATAATCCGAGTCCCCGTCATTTAAAAACGATCGTTGAATGTTTGAGAGACGGAGGAATTATTATTTATCCAACCGATACGGTGTATGGCTTGGGTTGCGATATTACCCAACATAAGGCCATAGAGCGTATTGCAAGAATTAAGCAGATAGATCCGAAAAAAGCACAGTTTTCGTTTATCTGTTATGATCTGAGTCATTTGTCGGACTACGCGAAGAGTGTGGATACGCCCGTTTTCCGTATGTTGAAAAAAGCATTGCCGGGTCCGTATACATTCATTTTACCCGCCAGCCGGCAGGTGCCTAAATTATTGAAAACGAAAAAGGACACTGTGGGTATCAGGGTGCCTGATAATAATATTTGCCGCACTATTGTGAAAGAGCTGGGAAACCCGATTATGAGTACCACATTGCCGATAGAGCATTATGTGGAAGAATATACAGACCCCGAGATCATTTACGAGAAATTTGGAAAGCAGGTAGATATTGTGATAGATGGAGGGCCCGGCGGTATGGGATTTTCCACTATAGTGGATTGTACCGGTGCGGTGCCGGAACTGATCCGTGAGGGCATTGGAAGTTTTGAAGAAATATCCTGATGATATGCAGAAACGATGGTGGATAGGGATACTTTGTTTATTCCCCGGTATGATGGCCGGGGCGCAAACCACGATGGTGAAACCCCTGTCATTAACGGCTGTAAAGCCATTGTCTTTTGTTTTAACAGACACCTTTGCTTTCCGGCCGGCCGGCTTCCTGTTAAAACCAGTTACTTTACTACCTCGTACATTCCCTGTTCGGGAACCTGTAACAGCTCCTGTTTACCGCGTTGCGCCCGACGCGTATTACCAGCAACATTTTGGGTTTTTCTGTAAAAAGGAATGGACCTGGCAGAAACAAACGGGATTGCCACTTAAATTCCGGTTAGGAAGTTATTCCTATGCCCAGCAGCAGGAAGGAAAACGCTGATCTCTTTTATTGTACTTGTTTTGGAAGATAATAATTGACAAAGTCAATGATAATTACTTGATCGAAGCAAATATATTTTAAAAAGATGAATATGAAGAGAAGATGTAAAAAACCAGGTTTAATACCATGATTTTTTCAGATGGATCTCCTCTGTATTGTTACTGAAATTACCTACGCCTG
>NZ_DATMTE010000468.1:0-3503 GCF_035564935.1 Chitinophaga sp.
TGAAAGCAAACATTGGTGTTTCAGCAGAAAACACAAAAAAAATAGCATTAGAATTGAATAAAGTATTAGCAGATGAATTGTTGATTTATGCTAAAACACGCAATTGCCACTGGAATATCGAAGGAAGTAATTTCATGGAAATGCATAAGTTCTATGAAGCACAATACGAAGAGCTGCAGGATTTTGGTGACGATGTGGCAGAATATATCCGCTCTTTAGGTCATTATGCAGAAGGCCGCTATGCAGATGTTTTGAAACTGACTAACCTGCTGGAATCTGAGTACTCCAACGACCAGAAAAAACAATTGAAGGAATTGCTGGACGACCATGAAACAATCATCCGTAACCTGCGCAGGCTCATCGATGAATTTGATGAAAAATACAAAGATAAAGGAGCCGCGGATTTTGCTACCCAAATGTTGCAAAAGCATATGAAGCTGGCCTGGATGATCCGTGCATATGTAAGCTAAGCGGATTACCTGAAATAACCGACGTGCCGGAGGCAGTAAATAACTGCAGCCGGCACGTTTTTAGTTTTCAGTAATTGGCTACATTTGTTAGTGTGCCCTTCAACCCAAAAATAATAACAATGGATAATACCTCGAAAGATCTCCGCCTGGCAGTATTGATAGACGCCGATAATATTCCCTATCATAACATTAAAGGTATGCTGGAAGAAGTGGCGAAGTATGGCAGTCCAACTTTTAAAAGGATCTATGGCGATTGGACGAAGCCTACAGTGGCAGGATGGAAAGGAGTATTACTGGATTATGCCATCACGCCCATCCAGCAATATAGTTATACCTCCGGTAAAAATGCCACCGATTCCGCAATGATCATTGATGCAATGGACATCCTGTATACCGGCAGGGTGGATGGATTTTGCCTGGTATCCAGCGACAGCGATTTTACCCGGCTGGCTACCCGCCTGCGCGAAGCAGGAATGATAGTGTATGGTATGGGAGAACAAAAAACACCCAGTGCTTTCAGGGCTGCCTGCGACAAATTCATCTACCTCGAAATTCTCCAGGTCCGGGAAAAGAAAACGGATACGGAAAAAACAAGGACCACCAAAGATAAAAGAAACAGCATCAGTAAAGCAGATAAACAACTGGTAGCGTTAATATCCACCAGTATCAATGATATTGCAGATGAAGACGGGTGGGCTTACCTGGGAGAGCTGGGCAACCTGCTGCTGAAGAAACAACCGGATTTTGACTCCCGCAATTTTGGATTTAATAAACTGGTGCAACTGCTGAAGAGTTTTCCCGATTTTGAAATAGATATCAGGGAAAGCGGAAAGAAAACAGGGAAACTGGTGTATGTAAGAACAACATAGCCTATGACACAGAGGAAGATCAGTATTATCCGTGGCGACATTACAAAAGTAAGCGCCGATGCCATTGTAAACGCTGCCAACTCTTCCCTCTTGGGTGGGGGTGGTGTGGATGGCGCCATTCACCGCGCCGGCGGACCAGATATCCTCAACGATTGCAGGGCTATTGTAGCCAGGCAGGGAGGATGCAAAACGGGAGAAGCCGTGATTACTACCGCTGGCCGTTTACCGGCAAAACATGTTATTCACACAGTGGGGCCGGTTTGGAATAATGGTACCCGTGAAGAAGATATCCTGCTGGCGAATTGCTATCGCCATTCCCTGGAACTGGCCGACCGTCATCATCTGAAAAGCATCGCTTTCCCGAATATCAGTACAGGTATTTATCACTTCCCTAAAGATCTTGCTGCGAAAATTGCCATGGATACCATCATGAAGTACCTGGAAGGAAACACGGGGATAGAAGAAGTGATCCTGGTATGCTATGATGAAGAGAACCTGCGCTATACAGCACAGTATTATAACCAGCACGTGCCTCCTGAAGAATAGACTTTAATATAAACACAGAAAGGGCTATCTCATTGAGATAGCCCTTTCTTATAATGCGATGTAAAAACTATTACAATTAGAGTTTTGCGTATTTAACCCATGCATAAATAAACATGGCAGCAAAAACGATAATGGCCACAGGCGCCAGGAATCCTCCGATGCTATCGCCAACTTTATAAAAGTTGGTGGTGTGTACTACTGTTAAAAGATTCATCAACATTGTATAATGATTTTATATTATTCCGGATGCAAATTAAAACATTCAATGCATATTCCCAATCAAAGGGAGGATTACCAGCTGGTTAATTGCCGGATATACTGGTCCAGCCTTGATTTGGCGAGAAAATTTTTTTCCAGGGAGCCGGCAAAAGGCACCGGGGTGTCCAGGCTGGCGCAGCGCATTACCGGTGCATCCAGCAGGGAAAAGCAGTGTTCGGCGATCCAGGCGCTGATTTCCGCGCCAAATCCGCCTGTCAGCGTATCTTCATGAAGGATCAGCACCTTGCCGGTAGCCGCCACAATTTCCCGGATGGCAGTGTAATCCAGCGGCAGGAGGGTGCGCAGGTCAAGGATCCCGATAGAAAGCGCCGGATGCTGTCCGGCATAATCCAGCGCCCAGTGTACGCCGCTGCCCCAGGTGATGATGCTGATGTCCTCCCCCGGTTGTACCAGTGCGGCTTTTCCTATTTCGGTGGTATAGTAGCTGTTGGGCACCAGCCCGCTGATGCGGCGGTACAGTGCTTTATGTTCAAAATACATTACGGGGTTGGGATCGGCGAAAGCTGCCGTGAGCAAGCCTTTGGCGTCTGCCGGGTTGGAAGGGTATACCACTTTCAGGCCCGGTACATGGGTAAACCACGCCTCGTTGGTTTGAGAGTGGAAGGGCCCGGCTCCAACACCGCCGCCGGCGGGCATTCTGATTACAATATCAGCATTCTGGCCCCAGCGGTAATGTATTTTGGCCAGGTTGTTCACGATCTGGTTAAACCCACAGGTTACAAAATCAGCAAACTGCATTTCTACCATGCTTTTAAACCCACCGATAGACAAGCCCAGTGCAGCGCCGATCACAGCGCTTTCACACAGGGGAGTATTCCGCACCCTGCCGGCGCCAAACTGTTCAAGAAAGCCCTCCGTAATTTTGAAAGCGCCTCCGTAGGCTGCGATATCCTGTCCCATCAGGATCAGCTCGGGATGCTGTTCCATGGCTTGTTTAAGCCCGTCGGACAAAGCATTGATAAAACGCTTTTCTGAAGAGGCGCCGGAAGCGGCTACCGGGGCGGGTGCAGCGGCATACAGATCGTTGAGCTCTGTTTCGGTATTGGCCAGAAAAGGGATGTCTGTAATCCCTTTCGCCACCAGCTCCTCTATTTCATGTTTCAGTTCATCCCGGATAGTGGTAATGCCTTCGGCCGAAAGCAGGTTGGCCTGTAACAGGAAGGATTCATATTGAGCAACGGGATCTTTTTTACCCCACTCCACAAAGAGGGCAGGGGGCACGTATTTTACGCCGCTGGCCTCCTCATGCCCGCGCATACGGAAGGTCATGGCTTCTATCAGTACGGGTTTTTGTTCTTTGATGGCATAGGCCCGGGCGGTACGTATGGTTTGATATACT
>NZ_DATMTE010000469.1:0-2995 GCF_035564935.1 Chitinophaga sp.
GAAACTGTGCAACCAGGATTTTTATTACATGAGGATGGAGGTTATATCATAAATGATGATACGGCCCCGGCTCGCATACCATACGCATAACATATGGCAGATAAGAAAATAAACCAGCTTGACCCCGCGGGAACCCTTTCCGCCAACAATATAATTGCCATTGTCCAAAATCTGAGCACCGGCAAGGCGCTGCAGGCATCCCTGCAGACCATAAAAGATTGGGTTATGGATGGCACCAATGGGGGGGCGCGGGTCTATTTCAATGTTGGTACACCCGATCCGTCCCAGGGTGTTAATGGCGATGTGGCATTTGATATACAGGGGCATAAGATCTACCAAAAAGCATCTGGCTCATGGGTGTTACAGGATAGTTACGGCGCCATAGGGGGGATGGGCCGGATCCGGTTCACCGCGGCATATGGCAGCGGCGGGCTTTCTGCGGATGGAACGGAATACACCAATGATGTATTTGCGGATGCTATTCCCCAGGAGGTATTGATTGATGGCGCGCCCCTGATCGGCGTGGAAGAATTTGGAGATACACCTGCATTTGATGAATGGGACTTCAATGCAAATATTTCCGACCCAACACTCAGTAAGCTGGTATTCGGTAGCGCCCTACCGGCCGGTGCGAGAATCACAATTTTATATTCATTGTAATGGCGACTACGAAAGAGACGGTACAGATACAGGTGCAGGTTAACAGTGATGGCTCTCCTGCAAAGACGGTCGGTAGCATCAAGCAGCAGCTGCGAGAAGCACAAGCCGCTGCCATTGAAATGAGCCGTAGTTTCGGCGAACTTTCGCCCGAAGCGCAGTCTGCTGCAAGAAGAGTGGCAGAATTGCGGGATGAGATAAGCGACTTGAATGAACGGGTAGGGTTAATGGATCCAGGAGAGAAGTTCCAGGTATTTGGAAATGCTATTGGAGCCGTGACCGCTGGGTTTACGGCAGCGCAGGGCGCTTTGGCGGTATTCGGTGATGAAAGCGAGGACCTACAAAAGCAACTGGTTAAGCTTCAGGGAGCAATGGCACTCAGTCAAAGCTTATCCACAATCGCCGATAGCTGGAAGGACTTTCAGCGCCTGGGGGCGGTTATAAAAACTAATGTGGTAGGCGCTTTCTCCACATTAAGGAAAGCGATAATATCAACCGGAATAGGCGCTTTACTGGTTGCCCTTGGATTAATCATTGCCAACTTTGATAAGATCGAGGCAAAGATAAAAGAGTTGTTCCCCGCCTTTGAGGGTTTTGGAAAGCTGTTCGATAAGATCAAGGCAATCGCCATGGGGGCGCTGAATGCCATTATCGAGAGCTTCAAGATTGTAGGTGATATAATAGTTGACATATTCAAAGGCGATTTTAAGGGCGCCGTTGCAGAGGCTTCAAACGCTGGTAAGCGCATGGGGCAGGCATATGTTGAAGGATTCAATAAAGAAGTTCAGGATCAGATGCAGGAGGCCGCCAGGGAGGCGACGGAGGCCCTCATCAAACAGCAGGAAAATGACCTAAAGGTATTGCGGGCCGCCGGCGCTACCAGGGAACGGGAAGCTGATGCCCTTGAATTAAAGATCGCCCAAAATAAAATCAAAGTACTGAAGGATGGTACCAAAGAAGAACGTGAAGCGCAGGCGGCAGCTTTTGCAGATTTGGAGGCGCTCCGTATTCAACAGGCACAAAAGGAAGGGCAGCGGCAACTGAAGTTTCTACAGGATCGCCAGGCGCTGGAAACTCAGCAACTCACTGATGCGGGCAAAAGTACAATCGGATTAAGGGAAAAGCAGTTGCAGCAGGTTCTTGCCCTGGAAAAAAGGTTTGGTCTTGATACCAAAGATACCCTGCAGGAGCTCCGGCAATCCCAGGGTGCGGACCGCCGGGCCGAATTTGACAAAGAACTGCAGGTATTGCAGGATGCCCAGGATAAGGAAACAAAGGCTGCTGAGATATCCGGAAAAAATATGCTGCACCTGAAAGAACAGCAGCTCATTGAACAGAAGAATCTTTATCAGAAATATGGCTACGAAACCCTTGAAATCGATAAGCAGATAGGGGATAGCCTGTTAGATCAACGGTCAAAGTTAAACGATACACTGAATAAGACAACATCGGATCTTGTTAAACAGGCCTCAACAGGTTTACAGGGAGTGGCTGAGCAGCAGGCAAAATTCAATGAGCAAAACAATGAAAGGATAGCAAAGGATGCAACCAGACTGGACGAGATAGAGCGGCAAAAGCAAAAAGCAATATCTGATACTACCTATATAATTGAGCAATCAGCACAGGCCGGTGAAGATAGAAGTGAAACGGAACAGGTTGCAAGTGCCGTTTTAGCGGTTGCAATGATTGGTGACGAACTGTCCAAACAGGATGCGTTGACCGCAACGGGAAACGCCCTAAAAGTTGCAACGGGTATACTCGGACAACAAACAGCAATTGGCAAGGGTGTGGCAATCGCCGATGCTACCATAAGCACCTATCAGGCGGCACAATCATCTTTTACTGCGTTATCACCTATCCCTATCGTGGGGCCGGCATTAGGTGCTATTGCTGCGGCTGCGGCAGTTGTTGCCGGTATAGCCAGGGTTAAGAAAATTGTAAGCACCCAAATACCTGGCGCGGGTGGAAATGGGGGCGCCTCTGCTGCTGGGCCGTCCAATGTATCAGCGCCACTACAGCCAACTATTGCGCCCAATGCTACCACGCTCCTAAAAGAGCAGGTGGAGCAACAGAGCCAACAAGGCGCTATCCGGGTAGAGGTCTTAGAATCTGATATCACCAGCACCCAGAACAAAGTAAAGACAGTTGAAGAATTAGCAAAATTTTAAATATGGAACTTAAAGTATACCAGCTGACAATCAGCGAAAATGAGAACGATGATAGCGAGGTGAATTTTGTTGCCCTCGTTGATTACCCTGCTATCCAGCGGAACTTTTTAAAGTTCAGAGATAAGCAAATGTTTGCCATCAACGATGATGATCAGCAAATCGTTTCAGGT
>NZ_DATMTE010000470.1:0-1580 GCF_035564935.1 Chitinophaga sp.
TAATTCTTTAGTGCTATGAATAGATTTTTCAGCTGTAAAAATTTGATGCAGGCTTTTATCATAGGTTTAGTAATAGCGGTTTCCGGCTTGCTGGGTTGTAAAAAAGTGTTGGATAAGCCGGATCTGGGAGCTATCCCCAGTGGCGAAGTTTGGACAGACCTGAACCTGAGCACCGCATTTCTCAATAATATATATTTCAATGTAATGCCCAACTGGCCGGATGCTACCAGCCACGTTTCCGATGAAGGCGCCGGGGGAGGCAGTACCTTATACGGCCAGCTTACCGTTAATTCAATTACTTACTGGCCTTATGCAGATGTGAGGAGTGTAAACCTCCTGTTGCAACAGGTTCCGGGTGCGCCATTTACTGAAAGCGATAAGAACTCACTGATAGGGCAGGCCCTGTTTCTCCGCGCATGGCTTTATTTCCAGCTGGTAAGCAGGTATGGCGGCGTACCCCTCATTCTTACGCCACAGAACCTGGAAGATAATCTTGCTGTGACACGCAATAAAACATCCGAATGTATCACGCAGATCATAAAAGACCTGGACGATGCCGCAGCATTATTATCCGCAAGCTGGAGTACGGAAAATGCAGGAAGGGTTACACGCGGCGCTGCTTTAGCGCTTAAAGGAAGGGTGTTGCTGCACTATGCCTCCGAGCAGTTTAATCCCGCGCAGGATCAGTCGAGATGGCAAACAGCCTATAACGCCAATAAAGCCGCCATGGATTCGCTGACTAAGTATGGCAATGCACTGATGCCTGATTTCAGGAACCTGTGGTTTGTAGAAGGCAATGGGAACACAGAAGCAATAATGGTTACCCGTTTCAGTTACCCAGGCCGCGCACAAACACATGATGCATCCGTAAGGCCACTGGAAGAATCGCAGAATTTTACGGGTGGCGACCAGCCTTCACTGGAACTGGTAAATGCCTTCCCCATGAAAAACGGGTTGCCGATCACTGCACAGGGATCAGGATATAACCCGCAGGCATACTGGCTTAACCGCGATCCGCGCTTTGCCACCACCGTGGTACATAACGGTGATGCCTGGGCGCTTTCCGGGAAAACAGGCCGTATCCAATGGACGTTCAGCGGGGGAGAAGCCATTAGCGGCACTTTCTCGGGGTTTTACACCAGGAAAACAATCTTTGAAGGGTATAAACCATTTGATGCCGAGCATAGCGGAACAGACTGGATAGAAATAAGAATGGCGGAAGTAATGCTGAACTATGCGGAAGCTGCCAACGAAGCAGGCAACACACAAGTGAGTTATGATATGCTGAAGGCCATCCGGAAAAGAGCGGGAATAGAGGCTGGTACCGATGGTAATTACGGATTAAAGCCTGGTATGATGAAAGTGGAAATGAGAGCAGCTATTCTTATGGAAAGAAGACTGGAACTGGCTTTTGAAGGTAAACGCGACCAGGATCTGAGAAGACGCCGCCTGTACGCGTCAGTATTAAATGGAAAAAAACGTACCGGTCTTGATATCAGGCTGATCAAATTTGGTGGTAAAGCAGCCGATTTCTTTGCGGCTTATGCCACCGGAAACATCAACCTGGCCACGGATTACTT
>NZ_DATMTE010000471.1:0-2080 GCF_035564935.1 Chitinophaga sp.
GTTGACAGAGGAAGAAGTTATCCGTCTACACAGTACCCCCGAATACCGGGTATATATGATCGGTTTCGTTCCCGGATTTCCCTATATGGGCGGTATGGACAGTCGGATCGCGACACCGCGAAAGGAGGTTCCCCGTCTGAAGATTGAGGCTGGTGCCGTGGGCATCGCGGGGGAACAGACCGGCGTCTACCCAATCGAAACTCCAGGTGGTTGGCAGATTATCGGACATACGCCACAGCAGCTGTTTGATCTGACGCGGGAGAGCCCTTCGCTACTTGAAGTGGGTGACCGCGTATGCTTTGTTCCCATAAGCTATGATGAGTTTGTTCAACAAAAAACGAAAAGAAATGGGCATTAAGATCGTCAAAGCAGGTATGCTAACAACGATACAGGACCTGGGGCGCTACGGGCTACAGCGTTACGGAATGGCTGTGAGTGGGGCGATGGATAGCTATGCGCTCCGTCTTGGTAATAACATCCTCGGAAATCCGGATAATGAAGCCGCGATAGAATGTACTGTTCTTGGACCGATAATTTACTTTGAACAGGCTCAACTTATTTGTTTGACAGGGGCAGACCTGTCGCCCATGATTGATGGTAATCCACTGCCCATGTGGAGACCAGTCCTGGTTGAGGCTGGTTCACTGCTCTCTTTTGGCCGACCACATTTAGGTTGTCGGGCTTATATTTGTTTTCAGGGTGGGCTTGATATCCCCGAAATATTAGGAAGCAGGTCGACCTATAGTAAAGGAGGATTAGGTGGCTGGAAGGGAAGAGCGCTTCATGAAGGAGACCGCATCGCTTTCCGACATCACTATACGGGCAAAGATAGCTTGTTCCATTGGAGCATGGATCCCGGCCTATATCCTGACCTCACCACGGAGGTTATTCGGGTGCTGGATGGACCTCAATTTGCCTGCTTTGAAAGTAACGCGCAAAAAAGCTTCTTTTCGGATGTATTTACCATCAGCAACAACTCAGACAGGATGGGGTACCGGCTGTCATCCAAACCGCTTCGGCTAACAGAACAAAAGGAACTGTTGTCAACGGCGGTGACCTTCGGGAGCATACAGGTGCCGCCTGATGGCAATGCGATTATCCTAATGGCTGACCATCCGACCACAGGTGGCTACCCGGTGATTGCACAGGTGGCCTCCATAGACCTGCCACTTCTAGCTCAAAAAGGGCCAAATGATCGTGTCAGATTTGAACGGATCAGCCTGGATGAGGCACATGGCCTACTGAAGAAACAGCATACGCAATTAAAAAAACTGAAAAGTGCAATCGCATTGAAATATGAATAAACAGCTTACCGTAGATTTGAATTGTGACCTGGGCGAGAGCTTCGGCTCTTGGAAAATGGGCGATGACGAGGCGATCCTGCCTTATGTTTCCGCAGTAAATATTGCCTGCGGTTTTCATGCCGGAGATCCCGCAACGATGATGAGGACTGTTCAGCTCGCTCTGAAATACAAGGTCAAAATAGGCGCCCATCCCGGCCTTCCGGATCTGGTGGGTTTCGGGAGGCGTGAGATGCAGCTTTCAGCGCGGGAAGTGTATGAACTGGTCGTGTATCAGGTGGGGGCGCTTGCTGCTTGTGTCAAAGTACAGCAAACGACTTTGCAACATGTAAAACCGCATGGTGCACTTTATAATATGGCGGCAAGAAAACCTGAACTGGCAGATGCGATCGCAGCAGCCATCTATGATATAGACCCCGGACTCATATTATATGGGCTCTCGGGAAGTGAACTCATCAGAGCTGGCAGCGCAAAGGGATTGAATGTTTATAATGAGGTCTTTGCCGACCGTACTTACCAACAGGATGGCACATTGACTGCAAGGTCAGATAAACATGCGCTCATCCATGATCCTGAACAGGCCGCCGAGCAGGTGGTTGATATGATTAAAAGCGGAAAAGTTATTTCCCTGCAAGGTACCGCAGTCGATATCCGTGCCGATACCATCTGCTTGCATGGCGATGGCGAAGAAGCTGTTCAATTTGCCAGGATAATCAACCAGACGTTAAAAAACAACCTGATACTTATCCGATGAAACAAAAAAATACCTCAGCGCTTAT
>NZ_DATMTE010000472.1:0-2885 GCF_035564935.1 Chitinophaga sp.
GGACATCTACAGGATAATCCGTAAGCATTTGAAAAAGATCATACAACTCCGAGGTATCGATGGCTACATTCAGGTTATTCTGTTCCGAAAACTTGCTCCTCAGCAATTTTCTGAACAACAAGGACTCATCCACTATCGCAAGGTTCCAAGGCTTAGACTGCATAGGGTACTATTGTAGGGTACACAAATGTTTATCTTAACAAACAGGTTTGCTACGTTGGCAAAATGTGTCTTAAAAAAACGTGGCAATTACATCATTTACATCATAACATCCCAGGTAATACAACCAAAAAATCATACACTGTGAAGTGTGTATAATGATTTCTTTAAATTAAAAACTAAAAGTGATAATCTATTTTTTTTTCTTTGAAAAAAAAAGATTATCACTCTATCGATACCTGATAAATCAGATCCGTTGTTGCAAAGAGGAAGAAATTATGTTGAATATCGGGGCAGGAGGAAGCCCGGAAAGCATCTGTTAATAGTTTTGAAACATGCGTTTTTTATCTTGTTCAGCAATTAAATTTATATCCTGTTAGTCGGCACGAAGACTTTTAATAGGATTAATACTGGCTGTTTTTATGATCTTATAGCTTACGGTAAGCAGCGTTGTCAATATGGTTCCTACGGCCACCACTATAAAGATCCACCAGCTGATCTCTACGCGGAATGCAAATTGTTGCAACCACCTGCTCAGCAGATACCAGGCTATTGGCGTTGAAATAACACAGGAGATCAGGACCAGCACCACAAATTCTTTCGACATCAGTTGCCACAACGCCCCAACCGAAGCTCCCATCACCTTACGCACTCCTATTTCTTTGGTGCGTCTTTCTGCAATAAAGGAAGCAAGTCCCATAAGTCCGATATAAGAGATAATGATAGCGAATACAGAGAAGAAGGTGATCAGGTTTCCCATCCGTTCTTCATTAAAGAACTTCCTGGCATACTCCTCATCATTAAATTTAAATACGAAGGGAGTATTGGGATCATACTTCTGAAACACGGCAGCAATCTCATCCAGTGCCCCCTGAAGAGGCGCCCCCTGTTTAATGCGTACAGACAATACGCTGATCCAGCTGTCGCTGTAATTCAGGAAGAAGATGGTTGGTTTTACCGGCTCATAAGGAGATTCCATGATCATATCTTTCACAACCCCCAGTATAGGGCGTGGTTTCTGGTTCCACAAAATAGTTTGCCCTACAGGATCTTTGAAGCCCAACAGCTTTACAGCTGCTTCATTTACAATAAATGCCCCGGTATCTGTTGGAAAATTCCTGGAGAAATCACGCCCCTGTTTTATTTTCCAGTCGATCGTTTTGCCATAATCATGTGTAACGGCAATTGTTCTGAAAATAACATTGCTCGTTACATCCTTACCGGTCCACTGAAAATTGGTATTGGTGGTTCCCCGCTCTGTTGAAGCGTTTGAGGCAGCCGATGCTTCAGCCACTACGCCGGTTTGCAGTAAATCATTCCGGATGGCATTGTAGTGGCTATACATAGCCGGATTCGTTATTTCAATATTGATCAGTCCCTCCTTGTCATAACCTACCACACGGTTCTTTGCATATCTTACCTGGCTGTAAACTACAATAGTAGCAATGATCAATGTAACGGAAGCGGTAAACTGCACCACCACCAGCATTTTACGCAGTGTAAACCCGGAATGTCCTACATGTACCAGTCCTTTCAGCGCTTTGATAGCTTCAAAGCGGGACAGGAAAAATGCAGGATAACTTCCGGCCAGGAAGCTGGTGATCAGCAGGAATAATAACAACCCCATCCAGAAATACCCGTTGGCCCATGGTATGAAGATATGTTTGTCGGCCATATTGTTAAAGAAGGGAAGCGCCAGCTGTACTGCTAACAGGGATATTAAAAGACTAAAGAAAACAATAAATGCCGTTTCCCATAAAAACTGTGCTATGAGCTGCCCTTTTAAAGAGCCCATCGTTTTCCTGATGCCCACTTCTTTGGCCCTCATCTCGCTCCGGGCTGTGGAAAGATTAACAAAATTGATACAAGCCAGCAATAGTACAAACACACCGATAATTGCCAGCATTTTCACATATTGAATATAGCCGCCGGACATCTTTCCGTTGTCAAACTCTCCATACAGATGCCAGTCATCCATCATATGCAGAAAAAGCTCTTCCTTCCCTTCCGGCAGATGACCAAGTGGTATGTTTTTAATTTTTGCATCTACTTTTTCACGGTCCACAGCATCGCCTAATTGTACAAACGCCTGAAATGCCTGGTTATCCCATTGGGTTTCAGCCGTTTTCACCCAATCATCAACAAGGTAATAGTTATCCCATGGCAACAACATTTTAACATCATGAAAGGTAGTATTATGCGGCCAGTCCTCATATACTCCCACCACACTCACGTTCAGCTTGTCATCTGTTCTGATGATCTTGCCAATAGGATCTTCGTTATCAAACAACACCTTAGCCAGCGATGCTGATATCAACACTGTTTCCGGAGCATCCAGGGTCGCTTTCCCCCTGATCATCTTCAGCGAAAACATTTCCGTGAAGTCCGGCTGTACCCATAACCCTGTCTGGAAAAATTTCCTGGTGCCTACATTTACCAAATGCTCCGCAGGCCAGGAAGTTAATGTAATCTTCTTAAAATTCGCCCCATAGCTGGTACGAAGCTCCTGTACCATTGGAATAGATACAACAGGCTCTGTACTTACCCGTCCGTTAAAAGTCTGATTAGTCATCACCTTTGCAATCCTGCTGTGATGCTCATGATAATTATTAAAAGAAAGTTCATCCCATATCCATAGCCCCAACAATAATGATACAGCCATACCTAACGCGAGCCCTGTTAAATTTACGACAGAGTATAACCGGGACTTCAGAAAATTACGCCAC
>NZ_DATMTE010000473.1:0-12731 GCF_035564935.1 Chitinophaga sp.
GAATAATAAAGTTCAATATACCTGGCCGGATCATAGTTTGCCGGTTTGGGATAAGGCACCAGGTTCGCTTTATTGTTGGTAAGGGAAAGCCTGAAATTATAAGCCTGCGTTTTTTTATCACCGGCTCCTATGGGACCAGGAGGTGTTGCCTGGATGCCCGGCAACAGCTTACCGTTTTCAAAAGCACTCCTGGCGCCGGATCCTTCCCGGATCCCGGCAGAATACTCATCATATTCGCTCTGCGCCTCCCTGCCAACAATATAGGATACGCCGGAAAACGCCATCAGGTCGCCTTCGTAGCTGGCATCAATAAATACTTTGGCAGAAAAGATGGCGCCGTTTTCCATGATGATCTCCGTTATCTTACCTGCTTTCTTTTTCACACCATTCCTTTCTTTCAAGCGGTGATTAACGAATATGGTGACGTTGGCTTCCTTCATCATATCATTTAATATTTTTTCTGCTACATGCGGCTCAGGAAACCAGGCAACGGTATCCTTCAGGCCATAGTATTTACCGCAACGCTGATACAATTCCTTTGCATATCCGCCGATCACATCTTTACGCCCCAGATCAGTAGCAGAAAGACCTCCCGACACCATACCGCCGAGATGCTTTTTAGGTTCAAGTATCGCTACTTTAAGTCCTTCGCGGGCTGCGGTTACCGCTGCCATTACGCCCGATGCCGTACCACCGTAAACTACCACATCGTATGCCTGTGGCCCCGTATTGCCGGCCATTACGAAACACGGGAAGATCATTCCAATGACCCACTTGATTAATACGCTTCTTACTTTCATCTTAATAATTCGGGTTTTGTTTAAAATTTTCTTTGTTGGTAGACAGATCTATTTCCGATTGCGGAATAGGGAACAGGTAATGTTTTGCCGGGTCAAAACTGGTAGCCGTATTTACAATTTTTGTGTTTCCCGGATCCCGGTTCTTCTTAAGGAATACTTCAAACTTACCTGTGCGCGCCAGGTCGAACCAGCGCTGAAATTCAAAGCACAACTCGCGGGCGCGCTCCATCAATATTTCATCTGTAGTGATATCCGCTGCGGTATAATCATTAAAGCCAGGTGTTTCCGCAGCAGTAACGGGAACGCCGCCGGCATTCAGTCCGCGTGCACGTTGCCGCACTTTATTAATGGCAGCCAATCCTTCTGCAGAAATGATTCCGTTCATTTTATAATCTGCTTCTGCAAACATCAGCAACACATCTGCAAAACGCAGTACTATCACATTATTAGGACAATTGGAATACAGGTACTGGGAAGTGGTTTGCCAGTTGGCGCCCCAACGGTATTTGGTTACACCGCAACGGCCCAGGATACTTTGGTTATAAGCATCCGGCGTATAGGGCGAAGTCCAGATATACGTTAATTTGGAAGGTGCGTTATTAGCCACATTGATCATGGAATCGGAAAGATTCCATACCCTTCTTTTATCGTAGTCCACCTCCTTGGGTCCTTTCTTGTAATAGGTATAAAACTTCGGTACATACACGAGGTTGTTTACGCCAGCCATGGAGTTGGTGTAATACACCGGGTTTCCGTTTACCTGTCCGCCGGTGTAAGCCATGCCATATTCTTTGGTCCATTGTGTACCGTAAGGAACTACTGAGCTGAACTGCAATTCAAACAATGATTCCTTATTTACATTCTTATTCTCAATTTTGAACACATCTCCGTAAACCGGCAGCAGGTCTGCTCCACTGTTATCTTTTACATCTTTCAGTGTTTCCCATGCCTTTGTATACAGGGCTTTCACGTCCATCGCAATATCTTTATACCCGTCTACCTTACCGGTTTGCTTGGTAAGGGCTGTTTCCTTTGCAGAGGCCATTGTCAGGTACACCTTTCCCAGCAAGGTTTTGGCTGCCCACTGGTTGGCATGGCCGTCGTTTGTTTTTTGTGTTGTAAGCACCCCTTCCTGCGCTGCAAAAGTGAGATCGCTGAGAATGAAATCGTATACCTCTTTTAATGGCCGCCGCGGAAGCCCGTAATCAAATTTACCGGAGATGGGTTTATCTATAATGGGGATATCGCCAAAAGCCTGTACCAGCCGGAAGTACACAAAGGCGCGTATAAAGCGGGCTTCTCCTGTAATCACTTTACGGTCGGCATCTGAAATAGTGGTGATCTTAGTGGCGGCATCTATAACAATATTAGCCCTTGCTGCAATTTCATAATGCCTGATCCAATACTCATAGATCGATCCTTCACTTACAGAGAATGTGTAACGGTCGAAATTGAAACGCACGCCTGAAGTACCCTTAAACATAGCTTCATCCGTACCTATTTCCGTCATGAACAGCGGTGTATTGGTATACACGCCAAACAGATCTTTGGCGGAAGAATACATCCCCACAATTCCCGCATCCAACGTGGTTTTGTCTACAAAAAAATTATCCGTTGTATATTGGGTTTGCGGGCTTTCTTCCAGGAATTTTTTGCAGGAAGAAAAGAATACAATTGCACATGCAAGTATAATAGCTGATCTCATAACCATTTAGAATTGAGCTTTTAAACCAAATGAGTATACCCTGGACCGTGGATAAGAAGCATAATCCAACGATGGCATCAGGTCGCCGAAACCGCCCTGGCGGGTATTTACCTCCGGATCATAACCGGAGTACTTTGTACTGATCCAGAGATTCTTCCCGCTTACAAAAAGCGTTACATTGGCGATCTGGCGGGTTTTGAAGTGGTAGGACAACGTTACATCGCTGAGGCGGATAAAGCTGCCGTCTTCAATCCAGTCCGACAGCATCAGCAGTTCTTCCGGGCTGCCGGGCATCCGGTAGCTGTTATTAGGATTTCCCTTTTCCACCAGCGCACCTGAAGTCATATCATACAGTGAAGGGCGCCACGCATTCACTGATCCTTCCGACATATTATTGGTACTCCTTCCGGCTTCCAGCGCTACCCTGTTGGCATTATACAACTTGTTGCCATAGCTGTACTGCACCACCACATTCAGATTAAACGCCTTATAGCGAAAGGAGTTGGTAAGGCCGCCGGTAAAGGATGGTTGCCCCTGTCCGAGCACCACACGATCAGATGCGTTGATGATGCCATCGCCGTTCTGATCAATAAACTTCCTGGTTCCCGGTCGTATTTTACTGATGGCCTGGCCATTGATCACTGTGAGCCCTGATGCATTTATTTCAGCCTGTGATTGAAAAATGCCGTCTGTTTGGTATCCGAACCATTGGCCGATAGGCTGTCCGTTCCGGATAATGGCGGTAGTGCCTATTCCAGATACCACTGAAGGGTCGAGACCAAGATCAGGTCCTATTTCCAGCGCTTTTGAACGGTTAAAACCGATATTGGCATCCAGGTTCCAGCCGAATTGTGCACGGGTGATCAACGGGGTACTGATATTAAACTCCAGCCCGCTGTTCTGGATGGATCCGAGATTATTCCATGCACTCCTGTAGCCGCTGTACCCGGGAGTTATTTGTTCTATCAGCAAATCCTTTGTGCGCTTCAGGTACCAGTCTGCCGTAATATTTACTTTATCATTCCATAGTCCGAGGTCCATACCTGCGTCTACCTGTGTGGTGGTTTCCCATTTCAGGGAAGGATTCTCCGGTCTTTCTACCACTACTCCGAAGTCGGGTACATAGCCATCCATCGGGGAAAAGTAAGTAGTGATTGTAGATAAGGTAAGGTAAGACGGGATGGCAGTATTACCGCTTTGCCCCAGGCTGGCGCGGAACTTTAAGTTACTGATGGCATGTACCTGTTTCAGGAATTTTTCCTCGCTGGCTCTCCAGGCTACCGCGGCGGAGGGGAAGTACCCCCACTTATTTTCTTTACTGAAACGGGAAGATCCGTCGGCCCGCATGGTAAGCGTAGCCATATATTTCTGCCGGTAATTATATTCCGCACGGCCCAAAAAGGAGGCCATTGTCCATTTGGTGATCCTGTAGGTAGGTATTACAGGTACGGTACCGTTTCCCAGGCCGTAGGGGCCTAATAACTCTATATCGTAATGTTGGTTTTCCGCGGTAACAAGACTCGTTTTATTCTGTTCAATGATAGCGCCGCCCATCACATTAATGCTGTGATCCCTGCCTATGTTGCCTTTATAGTAAAGGAGGTTTTCATTCATCAGTTTATCGGTGGCGCCTCTTGCCAGCACAGCGCGTCCGTCGAACTTTGCACCGGAGGAGGTGTTTTTCGGATAATAGGCGTCTGTATTGGTATTTATGGCCGAATAATTACCTGTTGTCCGGAAGGTGAAGTGTTTATTGATATTCCAGTCGAGCGCCAAACGGGTTACCCATTCGGAATTGGATCTTTTATTGGTAACATTCTTCGCCAGTGAATAGGGGTTTGTGCTGATGTAGCCTTCCACGCCTTCGTTATCTTCAATGTCTGAAAAAGACAATGGCTTTACAGGCTGCTGGCTGAACATGCTGGTGATCACTGCGTTTGAGGTGATCCCGCCATTCTGTGAGCCGGAAATGAAGCCATTGATGGTGGTACGGCTGCCGGAAATGTTACTGGTGAGGGTTACCGCCGGCGATAACTTCTGCTGGAAATTAAACCGTCCGTTAAAGCGCTCATAGCCGCTAAAAACGATTAAACCTCCCTGGTTAAGGTAACCTCCCATAAAAGAAAACTTCGTGTCTTTTGAGCCCCCTGAAGCGCTGATACGGTATTCCTGCACAGCGCTGTTCTGGAACATGGCCTTTTGCCAATCCGTATTAACTGAATCGGGGTTGTTGTAGTTGTACCAGTCGTGATACGTTTGATCAGTAGCCACTCCCCAGAATCCGGCGGGGCTGCCTAAGGGGGCATCCCGGAAATAAGTATAGCCTACCAGCTCTGTAGCCGGTTTATCGGGATCTGCAGCATCTGCCGGTGTATAGGTATAGGCGGTAGCCAGGTAACGTGCATGTGCATACTCCGAAGCGTCCATTACACCTACCAGGTGGCCGGGCGTCTGGAACCCTGTATTGGTATACAGTTCCACTACGGTTTTCCCTGCCCTCCCGGTTCTGGTAGTGATCATAATTACGCCGTTGGCCCCCCTGGCGCCGTAAATAGCTGTACCAGAGGCATCTTTCAGGATCTCAATAGACTCAATATCACCCGGGTTGATATCATTGGCATTTTCCTGCATTACGCCATCTATTACATACAGCGGCGTGCTTCCGCCGCTGATAGAGCTTGCACCACGGATGCGGATAGTGCTTTCAGATCCCGGTGTACCATCGTTTTGTGTGATCTGTACTCCTGCCGCTTTACCTTTCATCGCATCTGCCAGGGAAAACAAGGTCCGCTCCGACATCGCTTCCTTTGATATAGAAGATACTGACGCAGTCACATCTTTCTTTTTCACCGTACCATATCCTATTACCAGTACATCGTTCAGGGTAGACCCTTCGCCCATCAGGCTTACATTGATCTGTGACCGGTTCTTCACGGCCACTTCCCGGCTTTGAAATCCAATATAGGATACCACCAGCACGCCTGTTCCGTGTGTAACATCCGGGATATTAAATTCTCCCTTTTCATTGGTCACCCCGCCTTTGTCGGTGCCTTTCAGTTTAACGGAAGCGCCGGGCAGTAACTCTCCTTTCTGATCCGTTATCTTCCCGGAAATATGCGTCATGGTATCCGCCGGTATCGTAGCAATGCGTGTTGAGTCACCGGCGGGAATGTTTTTTTTCTTAATGTAAATGACCTTATCCCTGTACTGCCAGGTAAAACTATTGCCCAGTACTGCTCTGAGCACGTCCTGAAGGGCGGCGTCCTTCAGGTTCAGCGATACCTTTTGCTGATCGTTGACCTGCTGGTTGCTGTAAAAAAGGTCGTACCCCGTTTTCGCGGTGATCTGATTAAAAATTTCCTTTAATGATACATTCCTGACATTCAATGAAATCTTATCTGCCGGTAATTGGCCACTGGCCGGGATAATAGAAAAACATGACAATAGAAAAATAAGAGCACCTCGTACATAGTGTGGCATACGTTATCAATTTTTCAAGTACGTGAAATTTGCACTATAGACAACTTTTCGCCGTAACGGGTGACAAAATTTTTGTACTGTTTTGAATATTTTTTTTGTTTAGGTTTGTAAAACAAATTCCAACCTGTTTCACGTTAGATTGCTGCTACAAAATGCCAGAACAAAATCAGAACGCATTTGGTGAAATATTTTCTATTCATTACAGAAGAATGGTAATGGCGGCATTTTACCTGCTGAGAGATGAACAGCAGGCCAAGGATGTGGTACAGGAAATATTTATAGACCTGTGGCATAAACAAACCCTGAACGATATCGTATCTATAAAAGCATACCTGACCCAAAGCGTCCGTAACCGGTGTCTTAATTTAAAAAAATCAGAGAAGTCGCGGGAGCAGAAGGAATTAGGATACCGGTATGCCTTGCAGGCAGATACGGCTGTAATAAGAGTACAGGGAGATGAAGACCCGGCCGTGCAGTACCAGCAACGGGCCGATCACCTATTGGAGGCTATCGGGGAACTACCGCCAAAAACTGCCAGGATCTTCCAGCTTTATTATATAGAAAAGAAGAGTCGTACAGATGTAGCCGCAGAATTAGGCGTAAGCATTAATACTGTTAAAACAGTATTATCGCGCGCCTTGCAATTTTTAAGAAAGAAAATGCTTTGAGCTCAAATATATGAACCATACTGCTGAAGAAATAAAAAGCCTGATGATAGATAAACTGGACAATCATATTGATCCGGAAGACGAGCTGCTGTTGCAGCGCCTGATTACGGAACAGGAAGATGTACAGTTGATGTGGGAGGAAATGCAGCAACTCTTCTCCGTTGGTAAAGGAAAGGAATTGATGGAAAAACTGGATACCGGCGAAGAATGGGAAAACCTCAACCGGGCGCTGAAAAAAGCGGCACGGAAAAGAGTGATCAGGTATACAGGAATTGCAGCCGGCATTGCCGCCGCAGTAATAGCTGCTGTAGCATATCTCCGGTTACCCCAGGCTTCCCCGGCGGGAAAAATGGTGGCTACCGCACCTCCTAAAGCCATTTTACTAAAGATAGACAACGGTAAGGAAATTGATCTCAGCGCCGGTGGCAATGAAGCCATTGTAGCCGGAGACGCCCGTCTTCAAAATAATGGTAAAACATTAACATTACAGGGGGGCGCCAGCAACCAGTGGAGCACTATCAGCGTTCCCTCCGGGATGGATTACCAGGTAAAATTATCAGACAGTTCCATCCTTTGGCTGAATGCAGCCACCACCGCACATTTCCCCGTAAACTTCAGCGGCAATATCCGTGAAATAGAGGTCAGGGGAGAGGCATACCTGCAGGTAGCCAAAGATGCTTCACGCCCATTCATTGTGCATTTGCCCGGCGGAGCAGCCATAGAAGTATTGGGCACCTCGTTCAACATCAACTCCTACGATCCCGCTATAGTAAAAGTGGCCCTGGTGGAAGGAAATGTAAACATGCGCACATCCGCACAAACAGTGGGTTTGAAGCCCGGATACCAGGCCAGTTTATCTGCCGGCTCACCTATACAGGTAGCTCCGTTCGATCACCGGCAGGTGCTTTCCTGGATGAAAGGCCAGTACATCTTTTCAAATACGCCGGTCGGGGAAATAGCACTGACACTGCAACGCTGGTATGATGTTGAAATTGTAATGGACAACCAGGACGTAGGGAAGAAATGTTTTACAGGCGTTATTAACAAACAAAAGGAACTGCAGGACTTTCTTGAAAATCTCACTTCAACAGCCGAGGTTAGCTATTATTTCAAAGGAAACGTACTGCATTTCAAATAAACCGGTGTTATTAAAAACAAAGGCCGGTGCAGTATGCTGCATCGGCCTTTGTCTTTAATAATTATACTTCTCTTTCCACAAATTCTTCAGGTAATTTCTCAGCTCATTTTCACGCGGGTTATTTCCCGGTTCATAGAACTTTGTGCCCTTAATCGCATCCGGCAGAAATTCCTGTAACACAAAATTATTTTCATAATCATGCGCATAAGCATAACCCTTACCGTAGTTCATTTCTTTCATCAATTTAGTAGGGGCGTTCCTGATATGCAGCGGCACCGGCAGGTCGCCGGTTTTAGCCACCACCGCCTGGGCTGCGCTGATAGCTGCTACCGCCGCATTGCTTTTAGCGGAAGCAGCCAGATATGTAACGCATTGCGACAGGATGATCTTTGATTCCGGGAAGCCGATAAGGTTTACCGCCTGGAAACAGCTGGTAGCCAGTAACAGCGCATTCGGATTAGCATTGCCGATATCTTCCGATGCCAGGATCACCAAACGGCGTGCAATGAATTTCACATCTTCCCCGCCATCAATCATCCTGGCGAGGTAATACAACGCTGCATTCGGATCACTTCCCCGGATGGACTTAATAAAAGCAGAAATGATATCGTAATGCTGTTCCCCCTTTTTATCATATATGGCTACCCGTTGCTGGGCAATATCCATTACTTTCTGATCAGTGATCACCAGGGGATCTTCCCGTAAAGTGGTTACCACCAGTTCAAAAAGATTGAGCAGTTTACGGGCATCTCCGCCGGAAATATTAAACAGGGCACCGGTTTCTTTTATCTCCACATGTTTGCTGCGCAACCACTCATCCCGTTCCATTGCCTGCTGCAGCAGCTGCATCAGCTGGTCGTTGCCAAGCGGTTTCAATACATATACCTGGCTGCGGGACAATACCGCTGCATTTACTTCAAAAGAAGGGTTCTCTGTGGTAGCGCCTATCAGGGTGATGATCCCTTTTTCTACAGCACCTAATAATGCATCCTGCTGCGATTTATTAAACCGGTGGATTTCATCAATGAATAACACCGCGTGCTGTTGCCGCCGGGCCATCTCTATTACCTCCCTCACTTCCTTTACACCGGCCGATATAGCGCTCAGCGTATAAAAAGGTACCTGTAAAGTATGCGCAATGATATTGGCAATGGTAGTTTTTCCAACTCCCGGAGGCCCCCACAGGATCATGGACGGCACCATTCCCTGCTCTATTGCTTTTCTTAAAATACTGTCTTTGCCGGTAAGATGTTCCTGCCCCACCAGTTCATCCAACGTTACCGGTCTTAACCGCTCCGCTAATGGTTGCATACTGCACTTATTGGTTTATTGTTTATTGCCCGGGTTAACGAGCGGAATTTGTTTATCTGTACCGGGACGATTCACCTGGTCCATTTTAAACAACATGATCCCCTTGATGGACCTGGCCCGGGTTACCGCCAGTGTGGCCTTTTCTCCTGTGAAATGTTCTGCAATGGTGGCTTCAAACAATTGCAGCCAGCGGTCAAAGAAGGCAGGCTCCAGTGGGATCAGCTTGTTCAGCTTAAAATGAGGATCCATTACGTTGCCTTTGTAGTTGCCTCCATCCAGAAGCAGCCCTTCCCAGAAATCATACATAATAGGCAGGTGACGCTGCCAGTTGACCTTGGCTACATCGTTAAAAATAAAGCCGATCAGGTCATCTGCTTTTACTTTATCATAAAAGCTGTCTACCAATAATACAATATCATCCCTGTTAGATATCTCCCGCTTTTCCATAATCTCTTTTTTTATTCTTCATCTTCCCTATGCCTGCCGCTGTGCAACTGAAGCCACTGGCGGAGGTATCGGAAAGACAGCACAATATTCAGCAAAAATAAACTTCCCATCACCAGCAGGAAAACACCTATGGGTTTTACCATAGTTTGTTTAACTGCCGCCTGTTGATCTGCAGGCAGATTACTGATCTCTGTTTTCATCTGTTCGGGGGAAACCAGCAAAATAGTAAGCCCCGATAAAGTGATCAGGATAGAGAATACCAGACCTATTGTACCCATAAATCTCATGCCACCCGGTGTACTTTCTTTCAGCGGGATTTCCGGTAACAGCAGGCTCCGCTGAAGATATAACGATAAAACGCTATGGATAAAACAGGCGCCCATCGAAAGCAGGGAAATGATACTTCCGAGGTTCGTTCCCAGGAAAAGTACGCTGGATAAGAGCATGAACGTGAAAATGCCGGATATCATCAATACTATGGCTGTAGTAATCCTGTACAATTTAAACCTGAAATCCATCTATATGTTAATTTACGTAGCACAAACCTACCTAATTATTCAGAGATTCCGGGATTTGATCGGTAACTGTCATCATGGCCGGGATTGCCGTTCATAAAAATCCTTTCATGCAACCTGACCCGTTTTCCATAACTTAGGCTACTAAACCTGTTTTAAATATGAACAAATCCAATGCGGTAAAACTACCGTTGCTGGCTGCCATGGTTACATTTACAGCCTGCAATTCCAACGGTCCCTCGCAGCAGGCGGAAACGGCCGACACCACGAAGGTGCCCGCTTTTAACCTGGCTGATATCGACTCATCCTACAAAGCCTGTGATGATTTTGACAATTATGTGAACGGAAACTGGAAAAAAAACAACCCTATTCCTTCTACAGAGAGCCGCTGGGGAGCATTTAACGTACTCGATAAAGAAAACAAGGAAGTACGTCTCAAAGGAATTATTGCCGAAATTACCAGCAAAACAGACCTGAAAAAAGGCACAGAAGAGCAACAGATCGCAGATTACTACACCTCATTCCTGGATACCGCTACCATTGAGCAACGTGGTATCACGCCGCTGCAACCCTACCTGGATAAGATTGCAGGCATTAAAACATTGGCCGACTGGGCCAGCGTAACCGGTGAACTCCAGAAGATAGGCGTATCCACCTTTACCGGCTTTGGCGCAGATGCTGATGCCAAAAACAGTAAAATGAACGTGCTTTACCAGGGACAGGGCGGTTTGAGTCTTGGTGAAAAAAGTTATTACGAAAGACAGGATTCCGCCACTAAAAATGTGCGCAGCGAATTTGTTAGTCATGTTGACAGGATGTTTAAACTGGCTGGCTTCCCTGAAACCAACGCCGGTGAAACCATTCTTGGCTTTGAAACCAAACTCGCCGCTATCCAGCTCAGCAACGTAGAACTGCGCGACCCGGTTAAAACCTATAACAGGGCTGCTTTTTCCGAGCTGAAAACACTGGCCCCCGATTTCAACTGGGACGACTTCGCCGCTAAACAGGATATCAAAACCGATACCCTCGTACTCCAAAACAAAGCCTATCTCACCAAAGCCAACGGGTTGCTGAAAGCCACCCCGCTGGAAACACTGAAAACATACTCCAAATGGCAACTGCTCAGCCAGTTCGCCGGCTACCTGCCTGCCAGTTTCGATAATGAAGACTTCCACTTCTTCGGCACGGTAATGACAGGTAAAAAATCCCAGAAAACACGTCCTGAACGTGCTATCCGCTCTACAGACGGGAAAATGGGTATGCCGCTGGGAAAATTGTTTGCCAAAAAATATTTCCCGGAAAGCAGCAAACAGAAAGTTTCGGAAATGATCGAAAATGTGCGCAAAGTATATGGAGAAAGAATCGATAAACTCACCTGGATGAGCGATTCCACCAAGCAAATGGCACATAAAAAACTCGCTTCCTTTACTTACAAAATTGGCTATCCCGATAAATGGAAAGACTATTCTTCCATCAATATAGAAAAAGGGAAACTGCTGGAAAATGTTATAGCCTCCAGCTTATACTTCCACAAAGAAAATGTGGATAAGATAGGTAAACCGGTAGATAAAAGCGAATGGGGCATGACACCTCAAACAGTGAACGCATACTATAACCCGTTAAATAACGAAGTAGTATTCCCTGCCGGTATCCTGCAACCACCTTTCTACAACCCTAACGCCGACGATGCCATTAACTATGGCGGCATTATTGCGGTTATAGGCCACGAATTTACACACGGCTTCGACGATCAGGGTTCTCAGTTCGATGCAGAAGGAAACCTGAAAAACTGGTGGACAGAAACCGACCGTAAAAACTTCGACAAGCTGACCAAACGTTATATCGATTACTTCAGCGGCCTCGAAGCATTGCCAGGCTTCAAGATCAATGGTGCATTAACCATTGGCGAAAACGTAGCCGACCTGGGTGGTTTAACGCTGGCTTATCATGCCCTGGTAAAATCATTTGAAGGTAAAGGCGAACCCAAACCTATCGATGGCTTTACCTGGCAGCAACGCTTCTTCCTGGGCTGGGGACAGGTATGGCATGGCAACATCACAGATGCTGCCTTACGCAACCAGATCCAGACAGACCCGCACTCACCTGCAAGATTCCGTATTAACGGACCACTGCCTCACCTGGCTGAGTTCCAGGCTGCATGGGGCTGTGCGCCGGGAAGTAAAATGGTATTGCCGGAAGCAGAGCGTGTTGTGATCTGGTAAAAATCCTGGTAGTAACTTATATTGAATTACGGATTTGTTGAAAGATGAATGACCTGTTCTCCATCTTCCCTCAGATCCGTAATTCTTTTTTATCTATACCTTCATTAAAAATTTACATATGAAATACATATTCTTTGCCTGTAGCATCCTGCTCCTGTTTGCCTGCGCACAAAAGCAGCCACCCGCCGAAAACACTACGGCCCCTGCAGCTGCAGGAACACCAGTGGCAGCGGTAAGCAACAAACTCCCCGACCCCGTTTGTGAAATGCCCTACGACACCAGCTATAAAGAATGGACCGTGTATAAAACAGATACACTGCATTTCTGCTCCGCTACCTGTAAAAGTGTATTTGAAAAAGCACCGGAAAAGTATATGGCGAAACTGGGTAAATAAAATAAAGTCTGCTATATATAGAAAAGGTGGTATTAACAGTACCACCTTTTC
>NZ_DATMTE010000474.1:0-2546 GCF_035564935.1 Chitinophaga sp.
CTGTTGGGTTCTGCCGCCGGTAATATTCACCTGATCCAGACAAAGAGAACCGTAACAACAAAGGAGACCATCTCTTCGCTTGAGTTCTCCGGTATAAAACAAATAGATTTTCCCGTAACAGAACAAGACCGGGGAAATATATCGCTGGCTTATGTATTTGTAAAAGATAACCGGGTGTTCACCGTTGACCCAACAATAACAGTGGCCTGGGACAACAAAGATCTCCAAATAAAACTGGGTACACACCGCGATAAATTATTACCCGGCGAAAAAGAAAAATGGACGGCGCAGATCTCCGGTTATAAAAATGAAAAAGTAGCCGCTGAAATGCTGGCGTCTATGTATGATGCCTCTCTCGATGAATTTGTACCACATAGCTGGTATAAGCCCAATATCTATCCATCTGTATACAATATCCTCACATTCAATGGCAGGGATAATTTCAAAATGGATATATCCGCTGGGCTTTATGAGCCCGACAGGCAGGCTCATACTGCGGAAGAAAAAAGATACGAAATGCTGAACCTGTTCGATTGGGATATGGACGGCTACAACGGAGGCGGACAGGTGGTTGTGGGCTATGGCACTTCAAAGCGATTGAGGTCTGCCGTAGCAAAAGCAGGACATGCACCTGCCATGCAGGAAATGGCCATGGCTCCCGCGCCGGCAGCAATAGCAGATGACAGCATTAAAGACAAAGCAGTTGCCAATAAGGCCGGTGGCGAAGAAACACCCGCAGGCGAAAAAGAACCTGCAACGCCTTCCATCCGTAAAAACTTCCAGGAAACTGCCTTCTTCTTCCCTGATCTCCGCACCGATAAAGACGGCAATATCTCCTTTGAGTTCACCGTGCCGGAAGCGCTTACCAAATGGAACTTCCAGGGCCTCGCGCATACCAAAGACCTGGCTTTCGGCTACACCAGCGCCAGCATCGTAACACAAAAAGTGCTGATGGTGCAACCCAATACGCCACGGTTTGTACGTGAAGGAGATAAAATGGAATTTACTGCTAAAGTGAGCAACCTGTCGGATTCCCAGCTGATAGGCCAGGCGCACCTGGAACTGCTGGATGCTACTACCATGCAGCCGGTAGACGGATGGTTCCAGAATATTTTCCCGTTGCAGCATTTTACCGCCCAGGCAGGACAGAGCACCGTAGTGAGCTTCCCTATCCAGATCCCGCATGGGTTCCAGAGCGCGCTCATTTACCGGGTAACTGCGCAGGCAGGGAATTTCAGCGATGGAGAGGAAAATGCGTTGCCGGTGTTAACCAACCGGATGCTGGTAACTGAATCGCTTCCTTTGCCTGTTCGCGGCGATGGCAAACATGATTTTACTTTTGATAAATTATTGCACAGCGATTCTTCACAAACTATTATTCAACACGGCCTTACCGTTGAATATACCAGCAATCCCGCCTGGTATGCCGTTCAGGCATTGCCTTACCTGATGGAATTTCCATACGAATGCGCAGAGCAGGTGTTTAACCGCTACTACGCCAACGCGTTGGCTACCCATATTACCAACGCCACACCCGGTTTAAAGAACATTTTCGATAAATGGAAAATTACCGATACGGCGGCAATGGAAAGCAACCTGGCAAAAAATGAAGAGCTGAAATCCGTATTGCTGCAACAAACACCATGGGTATTAGAGGCAAAGAATGAAGCGCAGCAGAAAAAAAATATCGCCCTGCTGTTCGATCTGCAACGGATGCAGAAGGAGCGGAAATTAACGCTGAACAAGCTAACTGCCCAGCAGTTGCCGGATGGCGCATTTCCGTGGTTTACCGGTATGTGGAAAGACAGGTTCCTTACACAATATATCGTGGCAGGTATAGGTCATTTGCAACAACTCACGGGCGAAAAAGATCCTGCCGCTACTGCCATGGCAATGAAAGCGATCGATTACCTGGATAAGGAACTGGATGCAGATTACTACAGGTTACTGAAAGCAAAAGCCAATATGAAAGAACAGCAGATAGACCAGGTGCAGATCCATTACCTGTATGCCCGCAGCTTCTTCGACAAGCCGGTGCCTGCTGCCATGAAAAAATCATTTGATTTCTACTATGCACAGCAACAAAAATACTGGGCAAAACAAAGCCGCTATGCACAGGGAATGATTGCCTTATCGCAGTTTAAAAAGAACGACCAGGTAACGCCGGCGGCTATACTGAAATCGCTGAAGGAAAACGCGATGAACAGCAAAGAAATGGGGATGTACTGGAAAGATGTAACCAGTGGTTACAACTGGTACCAGGCGCCTGTTGAAACACAGTCGCTGCTGATAGAAGCCTTCCAGGTGGCCGGTAAAGATGCCGCCGCTGTGGCGGATATGAAAACCTGGCTGCTGAAGAATAAGCAAACCAATAACTGGCGTACCACCAAAGCTACTGCAGACGCCTGCTATGCCATGCTGCTCCAGGGCGACAACTGGCTGGCTGCTTCTCCCGAAGTAACCATACAACTTGGAAACACCCCGGTGAAACCAGCCGCCCGGGAGGCGGGTACGGGTTATTTTAAAGAAAAGATAGCAGAAAAAGC
>NZ_DATMTE010000475.1:0-2849 GCF_035564935.1 Chitinophaga sp.
GTATTTCTCCTGTTATCACTCACATGGGGCAGTTCCTTTATATTAATGAAAATAGGGCTGGAATCATTTACTTCTTACCAGGTAGCCAGCTTAAGACTGGTAGCAGCCGGCGTTGCGCTTTGCCCCTTTTTACCAAAAGCCTTCAAACAAACACCGGTAAATAAGCTGCCGGTCATCATCCTGTCCGGCATCCTGGGCAACGGCATCCCGGCCTTTCTTTTTTGTTTGGCAGAAACGGAGATCGACAGCTCTCTTGCGGGTATCCTCAATGCCTTAACACCGCTAATGGCCCTGTTATCGGGCATTGTACTCTTTAAAAGCCCGTTTAAGAAGGCGCAGCTTACAGGCATTTTTGTAGGGCTGATGGGGGTAGTATTATTATTTACGGCCAAAGGTATCAATACCAACGGTCACTGGTATTATGCACTGCTGGTAATACTGGCTACTGTGAGTTATGGCGTTAATATCAGCATGGTGCATCATAAATTACAGGGGTTTAGTTCACTGCAACTGGGGGCTATTGCTATGTTTTTCTGCGCGGTGTTCACTTTCCCCGTACTGTGGTTTAGTAACTTTTTTCCTCAGTTCACGCAGCCCAACGCGCCCTGGCGCTCACTTTCTGCGGGCCTGGTACTGGGGGTAATGGGAACAGGGGTAGCCGCCGTGCTCTTTTTCCTGCTGATCAAAAGGGCAGGTTCTATGCTTGCCTCCATGGTAGCATATGCATTACCGTTGGTGGCAGTTGGCTGGGGCTTACTGGCGCATGAAACAATTACGTGGATCCAGGTGCTGAGCATGGCCGTTATCCTTTTGGGCGTTTACCTGGTAAACAGGGCCAGCAAGGTGGGCAGGGTTGCACCGGTTAAATAAACCGTAAAACAAAGCGGAGATATTAACCGGATCGTTATCCGTTAATATCTCCGCTGTTATATTTTCCAGGCTGTTATTTCTTAAATAGCCATAATTTCTTTCTCTTTTACTTCGCAATGTTTATCGATAAGCGCGATGTGTTTATCGGTTAACTGCTGAACATCAGCTTCCGTATCTTTTGCAGTATCTTCACTTAAACCATCTTTCTGCAATTTTTTAACTGCTTCAATAGCATCCCTGCGGATGTTCCTGATGGCTACTTTTGCCTGTTCGCCTTCATTGTTCACCCTTTTTACAAATTCTTTCCTGCGTTCTTCGGTTAATGGCGGCAGGAATAAACGGATAATAACACCATCGTTTTGCGGATTGAGGCCAATATTAGAGGCAATAATGGCTCTTTCAATTGGTTGCAGCATGTTTTTTTCCCAGGGCTGAATAGTAAGGGTACGTGCATCTGCGATGCTTACGTTAGCCACCTGGTTCAATGCGGTAGGCGCGCCATAGTAGTCAACAAAAATACCATCCAGTATTTGCGGATTGGCTTTCCCGGCTCTGATTTTTGTAAGTTCCAATTCCAGGTGCCCGATAGCTTTTTTCATCGAGTCCGCTGCTTCATCAATGATAAGCGTTAGATCATCTTGCATAACATAAATAGTTAAGTGCCTGCAAACCTACAGGTTTTCTTTTAATCGTCAAAGTAGGGCCTGATAATGGAAGTAGAAATGCTTACAAATAACCGCACAAAGGATTATTTATCTTGTAATACCCCCTCTGTTGTAACACGCAATATTTTGGTAGCTTCTTTGGCTGTTGCCGCAGTTGGTTGTACAACAGGTTCCGGTATGGCTTTCACAGCGAGTTTCTTCCGGCGTGCCAGGTATAATATGCCGGTAAAAAAGGTAGCGGAACCTACTACAACCATTAACAGCAAGGTAGCGCCCATTCCCTGTAACACAAATGCTCCGAGTATGTAGGTAGCATTAATGGCTACAGAAACAAGCGTGGTTTGGCGGTGGTTAAGCTTCAGGTCCAACAGGTAGTGGTGTATGTGATTTCGGTCGGCAGAGAAAGGAGATCTTCCCTGCAGCATACGAACAGCAAATACGCGTAAAGTATCAAATAAGGGTACGATCAGGATAGCGAAAGCCACAGCTGGTGTAGCCCCAACAGGCATTTTACCCGCGGGGTTTCCTGCCACATCAATAAATTTCAGTACCAGTACTGCGTTTACCAATCCTATCAGTAAGGACCCCGTATCACCCATAAAAATACGGGCAGGAGAAATATTATAAATAAGAAAACTGGCTAAACCGCCTGCCAGTGCAAAACCGATCACCGCATAGGTTATTTCACCCACATGCAGGAAATAAGCACCCAATACCGCGCTCACCAGTAAACCAATACTGCCGGCATGGCCATCCACCCCGTCTATCAGGTTGAAAGCGTTGATAACCACAATAAAAGTGAAATAGGTCAGCATCAGGCTGATATTGGGAGGCATGGCATAAATTCCCAGGAAACCGTACATACTTGTGATCTGCAGATTACCCAGGTAAATAATAGCAAAAGAGGCCGCAAGCTGGCCTATTAATTTTTTTAACGGAGACAGCCCTACGATATCATCTTTCATCCCCACCATGAAAATGATAAAGAATGCTGCCATCATATATTGAAACGGGGAGTTCGCCAGCGCGGGTACGCAGATAGCGGTAGCGATTATAAATCCGGAGAAAAATCCGATTCCTCCGAGCGTTGGTATACGCTGTTTATGCGTCTTTCGTTCGTCCGGCTCGTCGTATAAATGCTTTAATTCCGCCACTCTTATCAGTATTGGAATAGAAAAATAGGTAACAACAAAACTCAGGACGGTAGCAATTAATACATTCTCCATTAGTGGGGCTTAATTGTGCAAAGATATTAATTTCAACGAAATATGAAAAGAAACGTTAAAAAAATCAAGTTTTTTAATACTTTGAGAT
>NZ_DATMTE010000476.1:0-2626 GCF_035564935.1 Chitinophaga sp.
GTTATTTATAATATGTAAATATTGTTAATACAACCAAAAAATCCTTTTCCCCCTCTTTTACGTTAATTATAACAGAGAGTTACCTGTGTTTACCTGTTTTAGAAAATCTGGATCATCACTTAAACTACCACCTGTTTTACCGATCTAAACATTGGCATACGACAAATTGCTTGAGAATCAATTAAAAATAACGGAAAAAGTCATGTATTAACCGCCCCCGGGCATCCTTAGAAAACGTCTTTTACCCCCCTTTTTGTTTAAATCAGTTAAGGCAAAACTTAAACATTATGTCATCTGTTGAATTTAACACCTTGCTTATCGGAAATGCTGATTTCCTGAAACCCTTTGCTTTTACCCTCACCAAAGACACCGAACAGGCAAAAGATCTTTACCAGGAAACCCTTTTCAGAGCCCTGTCCAACCGGGAAAAATACCTGGAAGGCACAAACATCCGCGCATGGCTGTTCACCATCATGCGAAATATCTTTATAAATCACTACCGGAAAAAATTAAAACATCGCACCATCGCAGAACCCGGCGCCAGCGAATTTTTCATAAACCATCAGCAGAATATAGTCAGCAATAAAGCGGCCTCTAACTTACACATGAAAGATATCCATATAGCAGTGTACCACTTGCCGGGCATCTTCAAAAAACCCTTTATGCTCTATTATGAAGGCTACAAATACTTCGAAATTGCAAATATGCTGAAGGAACCACTAGGCACCATCAAAAGCAGGATACATTTTGCCCGGAAAATACTCAAATCACAGGTACCCAGGCAATAATCCCCTTACCTCTACCAGAAATCTGTTCAGCTCAACGCCGGACCTGTATTGCTATGAACGGATGGACGTGTATGCGGTTACCGGCCTTCAAAGTCGGTACCGCTATGAACGGTGGTAACCATATACCAGCCGCAGGTAATGCTCCCTGAGGTGCGACTGGAAATAAAAAGCAGTGATCATAATTATAGCAGCCGCACAGAGGAATGCAGGATGAGGCCAAATATAATAACCGGCAAAGCACAATACCAGGTAACGTGCATACTCCAGGTAAAACACCCATTTCTTCTGCTCCATAATAGCGCCGCAGTTGATCAGCGTAAGCAGGATCAGCAGGGTAACACATACCTCTATAAATACCGGCACATAGTGCTCCAGTAAAAGAAAAGAGAATAATAAAACCAGTGTGGCCACTATCTGCCACAGCACATAATTAAACAGTTTAGGCGCCTCCGTTATATGAGGATTGCGCAACAGGAACTTCTCCTCCAGGATGGCCCTCGCACCGGGATCCACGTTATCCGGCTTGCCAAAAACAACACGCAATTTATTCCTCCACCCTTTCGCCTGCCGGGCGGAATACAACATCTCCAGGATAAAATGGAAATGCTGCCACAAAAAGCTATTGCTTTCCAGCGGTTTTGTAAGGCCATACACCGGCTCTTCCTCTTCTTTCACAAAAGTGCCAAATAGTTTATCCCATATTATAAATACGTCTCCATAATTCTTATCAAGATACTGTGGATTGCTGGCATGATGCACCCGGTGATGCGACGGCGTAACTAATATATACTCCAGTATTCCCAGCTTACCTATTGTACGTGTATGAATAAAGAAAGGATACAGCCCGTGCACCAGCAGCATACTGGTAATCATGGCAGGAGGAAAACCGATCACCGGGAGTATGGCCCAGAAACCTGTACGTATAAATGCCTGGAACACGGTGATCCGCGCAGATACCGTGTAATTAAACTCCTCACTCTGGTGATGTACCACATGTGCACACCAGAACACGGTTACTTCATGCGCCAGCCGGTGATACCAATACCAGATGAAATCCGTGCAGATCAACAATGCCACCCACAACAATACACTGGCCTTAATATCAAAAATAGCAAAGTGCCGGTACAGGTAATCGTACACAAAATAAAATAATCCTACCGTGAACGTATCCAGTAAACGCTCCGCGATACCTATACTCAGGTTGGTAATAGAATCATTAAACTTGAAATAAGTCTTTCCATTCTTCCTTGCCACCAGGTATTCTAACCCTATAAAAGTCAGGAAAAAAGGAACTGCCAATGCCAGGTAGTTTAAATGCACTTGTTATAATTTTAAATCCGGAAATCCAAATAGTAAGACATAGGCTAATACATGGTGCCAGCCCATGCATAGGTTTATTGGTAATAACTGGTGGTGGTAAATTACCGCAATGATAAGCAATAAAATTTAATTATCCTACTATTTTACTAGACTAATAAAAACAGAAGGCGGAAAACAGCTTTCGCCGCTCTCCGCCCCTGCGTCATTGCATATATTTTTTGTTAGTCTTCCGGAGGTCCGCCATCCGCCATTCTTACCACTTTAGGCACAAACCGTCCAATCACTTCTACGAGAGATGTTTGCGCCTGCATCACGGTATCAATGTTCTTATACGCACCAGGCGCTTCATCCAATCCGCCGCCAATAAGCGTTACCCCATGCTCCTGTAACTGCTGCCTTAACACGGCTTCGGTGATAGACGCTTTTGCCCGGGTACGCGACATTAATCTCCCTGCACCATGCGAAGCGGATTGCAAACTACCTTCTTCACCTTTACCCCGCACAATGAATCCTGGCGC
>NZ_DATMTE010000477.1:0-4574 GCF_035564935.1 Chitinophaga sp.
TCTAAAATTATCACTGATCAAACCAACGGAACATGACCAAAATCAGTAATTACACTGTTTATAATCATAATTATTACTTATTATGTGCTATAAACAAGGGAAAAGATAAGTTTTGCATCAATACATCCGCCATGCTTTCCCTGAACCACCGGGAAATAGCACCGCGCCTGTAAGCCCCCAGCACTATAACAGTTCCCTCCTGCTGACCAAGCATATAGCTCACAATTTCCTCTTCCGGTTCGCCTTCCATTACTTTATATACAGCTTTGGGGAAATGCCTCCTGATAAAATCCTTTATAAGGTGTTTATTCTCAAGAATATTTCCTTCGGGGTTAACAGACAGCACGGTTGTTGGTAAGGTTTGCCACGAAGGCAACAGGTAGTTATACATCTTTATTGCGTATACGGAAGACGGCTCACCGTCGTATAAGAGCACTATATTCCTGATATCGCCAAAAACAGCGGGCGTTAGCACCTGGGCAGGCACAATAAGCACAGGGCATTGTACATCGGTCAGCAAATCCCGGATAAAGCGTGTAGGAGGTGTAGCTCCATCATGAACAAATGTTTCCTGCGCATCTACAATCAGCAGATCTGCGTATATACTTTCCTCCAATGCACTTAAAAGCGAAACGTTCTTATTCCTGTGAATGCTGTAAGCGATTCCCGCTGCCTGGCAGGCAGCTTCAAATCTGCCTGCCGCTGCTTCGCGTTTTTCGTGGTCGGCCTCTTCAAGCTGCCTGATGGTAGCCTGGTCTGTTCCAGCTTTCAACAGTTGGTATAAATTAAAACTATTATAAGTAAGATCATCGGCAAAAACGCCGGTCAGATGCGCGTGCTGGTGCTTTGCTATCCAGATTGAATAATGAAGGGTGCTCTCTGAAAATCTGAGCCCGTCCAATATGGCAGCTATCTTTTGCATAGTAATGTTTCGTTCAAAGGTCCTCCCAAAGGCCAAAGCAATATATGATCCCAATTAGCACATATCCTGATTTTCATCAGGTCCCGGTTCATGACATGAATCAAATACGGGGCTGACCAGTGTCATTAATCTGCCACTAATATGCCTGTAATTTTACCGGCAGAACACTCCAAAACTTTGATATATGCATGCCAATATTTTTTCTATCACTTATCTTGTGGCTAACATGGTTAGCCTGATAGTTTTGATAGCTGCTATTTCCCGGGCAGCTGTTGCCAGGGTAATGCTATCTATGATATTTATCGGGGCCGGGCTGTTTAATGGGGTAATGGCAATCCGGGATCCGAATTTGTTTATGGCCTATGGCGCCATGACTCCCCTGCGGGTTTACGAGCAGTTCATCTATGGTGCATTCCGGAACAATATAACTGCGATTGTAATATCTATTTCTATATGCCAGCTGGCAGCAGGTATTTTTATTGCAGCAACACGCACATTCATGATAACAGGATTAACCGCGGCCATAATTTTCCTGGTAGCCATAGCTCCGCTCGGAGCCGGCTCCGCCTTCCCATCCACGCTGTTACTGGCCGCCGCTGCAGCTATATTGCTTTTTAAGGAGACCGCGTTCACTGTCTTTCCACTGTGGACTAACTTATCTCATCTTTTCTCACACAAAAAGAATGAAGTATAAAAAAAAATGATTGTCGTTTTAGACGGGCTGAAATATTCCAGCAGTGCTGTTGCATATGCCGTGTTTATTGCACAACAGGAAATGGCACATCTTGCAGGCGTTTTTCCTGAAGATTTTACTTACAGAAGTTATGCGCTCATCCCCTGCTATCGTAGCTGAACGTCCGCTGTTTATAACACATTGTAAATACTTCCTTAGAGATCTTATGCAAAGGGTATCAGTGAGGTAATTTCTCCCGGAAATAACCATAAGTCCAGGTCCCTGCAACAGCGCTTAATAATACAATTAATACAACGATCGCACCTGCGCCTATTTGTGCAAACAAGGGCCCCGGACAGGCGCCGGTAAGGGCCCATCCTAAACCAAAAATAAAGCCTCCATATATTTGCCCTTTGTTGAATTTCTTGGGATGAAATGTTATTCTTTCGCCATGAATGGTTTTGATATTGAACTTTTTAATAAGCCAAACAGATATTATCCCTACCATCACAGCGGTTCCGATCACTCCGTACATATGAAAGCTTTGCAACCGGAACATTTCCTGGATGCGGAACCAGCTGATGATCTCCGCTTTAACAAAGGTTACGCCGAAGATGAGGCCTACCGCCATATATTTAAAGTTATACCACCAGGGATGTTGCCGTTCCGACTCATTGATACAAATCGTATCCAGTGAGCGCACTTCATAATCCGTATTGATTGATGTTTTGTTTTGCATAAAAGATTCGTTGTACTGTAAATTATAAATGAAGAATTAAGGGAAGCAGCAGGTTAGCCATTATAAAACCTCCTGTCATGAACATAACAGTAGCTACCAGCGACGGCCATTGCAGATCACTGAGGCCCATAATAGCGTGGCCGGAGGTGCAGCCACCGGCGTATCGGGCGCCAAAGCCAACCAGGAATCCTCCGCCTGCCAGCATTACCACTCCACGTAAAGTGAAAAGGCTGCGCAGGGAAAATAATTCTTCAGGCAGGAAGGAGCTGTGGTCCGTAATACCATACCCGGCCAGTTCCTTAACCAGTGCCGGATGCAGCACTAACGGGTCAGGATCAGGTAATAGCCGGACCGCTATTACAGCTCCCGCTAATATACCACCTACAAAAAAGAAATTCCATACCTCTTTTTTCCAATCATATTGAAAAAATTTTATTCCAGCCGGGAAACAAGCTGCGCATGCATGGCGTAAATTGGCTGATATCCCAAAATGTTTATTCCCCAGCAATAAAAGCGCCGGTACAATAAGCCCTATCAGGCCTCCCGCCACATACCATGGCCAGGGTTGTTGTAATATTTTAAGCATCTGTGTTGATTTATTGCACTACCGGGTTACCATCTTCCTCCCATTTATTTATACTACCTGAAAAATTCAGTACATTATGATAGCCTTTCCGGGCAAGCAACGAATAGCCAATTGTAGCCCGGTCGCCACTCTGACAGTGGATCACTACTTTCTTGTCTTTACTGATTTTATCGAGATTATCAGGCAAGGTTCCCAGAAATACGTGATCTGCCCCTTTGATATGGCCGGATTGATATTCCGTAGCGCCCCGCAGGTCTACCACCTGGATTCCGTTATTCCGGTACAGGGATTTAAAGTCATCAATAGCAATAACAGCCGTTTTCTCCAGCCTGCCACCTGCATCCAGCCAGGTTTGTACAGACGGAATATAACCATGAATATTGTCAAGCCCTATCCGCATCAGCTTACGGGTAAGATCGTCGAGCTTACCAGGATCTGCCAGTAAAATAAAAGGTGTTTCGTAGTCCAGAAACCAGCCAGCCCAGGTATTGAAGGAGTTATTTCCCTGTATGTTAATACTGCCGGGAATATAGCCCTGGGCAAAAGCCGTTTTATCGCGGGTGTCTATCAGTTGATATCCTTTATCCAAAGCTGCTTTCAGTGCATCTTTCCCAAGTTCTGCGACGGCAGGTACCCGGGTAACTAACGGCCTGTTTATCTTATTGAGCTTTTTCATCATCGCAAAATACCTGGGCGGTTCAGGCTGATCCGCCAGCAGGTATTGAACAAAGCCCTCCTCGTTCTGTCCAAACCGGAAAGCCCAATTCCTCAGTATTTCGTAGCCGGTAGTAGTGGACGGTACACTGCCCAAAGCCTTACCACAGGCAGAGCCGGCGCCATGTCCGGGCCAAACCTGTACAAATCCCGGCAATGCGCTGAATTTCCTAAGAGAAGCAAATAGCTGGTGTGCGCCAGTTTCCTGCGTGCCTTTCATGCCAGCAGCCTTTTCCAGCAGGTCGGGACGGCCAATATCTCCCACAAATACAAAATCTCCTGTAAACAACATCACCGGAACATCAATGGCCGGCTTATCGGACAGCAAAAAGCTGAGGCTCTCCGGTGTATGCCCCGGCGTATGCAACACCGTTAGTTCGAGGTTACCAACCTGCATGCGGTCGCCATCCCGGAGGCCAATATGATCAAATTCATATTGCCACTCAACGCCGCCTTCATCGGAAAGATAGATTTCAGCTCCTGTAAGGGCTGCCAGTTCCCGCGAACCGGAAAGGAAGTCGGCATGGATATGCGTTTCAAGGATATGTGTAATCCGCATTTTCTGCTCCTGTGCAATCTCCAGGTAAGTATCCACATCCCTTTTAGGATCAATGACAGCGGCTACTCCTGCCTGCTGGCATCCGATAAAGTAACTGCCTTGTGCCAGGCTCTTATCATAAATGTGCTGAAAGTACATAGTGTATTGTTTTTCTGTTGACTACAAAGATGCCACCTGTATCCGGGTTTATAGGTGACCCTGGTCACACAGAAAAAAAATTCTATGCCTTTATCCACTCGAAAGAGTTACGGTGGATAATGATCCAGCCGTTTTTTTCCATCTTTTTCATCAGCCGGCTGATCACTTCGCGCGAAGAATTAAGATCAGTAGCAATTTCCTGGTGAGTGAGCTTTATCTGCCGGCCCATTTTTTCTACTTGCC
>NZ_DATMTE010000478.1:0-10829 GCF_035564935.1 Chitinophaga sp.
AGAGATTTTATACCGAGGTGCAGTTCTTCATTGAACTGCCCGATGGTAGTATGTTCCATCATTTTTGTGAGTTGGTTACGTACTTTTTTGAACTGATGATGCAATGGGCAGGGATTGGTTTCCGAGCAGTATTCCAGTCCAAGGCCACAGCCGGTAAAAACGCCTTCCCCGTCGATCGCTTCCACAATCCTGGCCAGTGGCATTTTCCGGGATCTCGCGTCCAGGAAAAAACCGCCATTAGGACCTTTTACAGAGCCGATGATTCCTTTCCGGCTCAGGTCCTGCAGGATTTTTGCAAGGAAGGGCTCGGGGGAATCTATGTTGGCAGCGATTTCTTTGATGCCTACGCGCGCACCATCCGCAGTGCGGTGAGCAATGAAAAAGACGGCCCTGATACCGTATTCGCAGGTTTTGGAAAAGATGCCCATAGTTTGTGAAGACAAAGATAGGGGGAAATATTTGGAATAAAAGAGTTTTTTGTCTTTTTATTTAAACAACTCCCACACCACATGCCCTATATTCCCACTGGGCACCTGTATATTCAGCAGCGCCGCCACGGTAGGCGCAATATCCGTCATACCCGTGGTCCGGTAAGTTTTGCCCGGCTTAATCCCCCACCCCATCCAAACCAGCGGGATATGCGCATCATAGGGATACCATAGCCCATGCGTAGCGCCGCTGCGGCCTCCATCTTTCCAGCCGGGTTGCATGAGGAGGATCACATCTCCCCCGCGTTGCTTGTTATAGCCATTTATGAGCATGGTACGCAGCGGTTCCTGCAAAGCGGCGGCGCCAAGGTCGGGCAAACTAACGGCATCGGCTATACCGGGAATGGCTTTTAACTTTTCTATCACCAGTTCTATCACCGGCTGCAATGGAATTTTCCTCGCGGCAAAAGCGGGCCTGTTAAGATACAGCTGGTAGGCCGACAAAGCCACTACGCCTTTTTCGACACCGAATTGTGTTGCGATAGCGGCATTGATATCTTTTAATACTACATCGGCATCCAGCAGGCCGGTGGGCAGCCGGTGCTCTTCCAGGAAGCCGGGCGATTGTGATACACCATGATCGGCAGTGATGAAATAGAGATAGTTGCCTTTACCAAATCTTTTATCGAGATAAGTGAAAAATTCTTCCAGCTCTTTATCCAAACGCAGGTACAGATCTTCTTCTTCAATGGAATTAGGACCAAACTGGTGCCCCACGGCATCAGGGGAGGAAAAGCTCACGGCAAGAAAATCTGTTTCCTTACCGGCGCCAAGTCCATACCCTTCTATAGCGGCTTTGGCAAAAGCGAAAGTAAGGGTATTGCCATAGGGCGTGGTGCGGATAGCACTTTTCTCCCGGCCGGTGAAAGTATGCGGGAACACCGGTGCATTTTCATGTCCGAATGATTTCTCATAATCTTTATTGTCTGTATCACTTTGTACGTAGCTGTTAATTGGATAGCGTGTTTCCCATCCTTTAGCCAGGTATTTCACCGGCAGTTGCTGTGCATTGAATCGCTGCGCCCATTCCGGTAATGCTTTCATGTAATAGCTGCTGGAAATAAAATTGCCCGACTTTCCATCATACCAGAACGCTGCGTTGGCGGTATGCCCGGCGGGAAGAATAGAGGCCCTGTCTTTTATGGCTACGCCTACTACTTTACTTTTGAAATTGGTAGCCAGGCGTAATTCATCCGTTACCGTGGACACCAGCAGGTTGCGGGGCGACATATTTCCTGCTTTTCCTTCAGCGCCTATAGTAACGGCAGTGCTGTCTTCCGTGCAGTATACAGACCGTTGCAGTTCCCGGCTGTACCAGTCGTTGTCCACTATGCCATGCACTGCGGGGCTGCTGCCGGTGTACACGGACGTATGCCCGCAGGCAGTTACCGTGGGTGCATAATTAATATACGTTTGTTCGCATGTAAAACCTTCCCGCAACAAGCGCTTGAAGCCGCCATTTCCATACCTGTCCGCATAGCGGTACAGGTAATCCCAACGCATCTGGTCTACCATCATGCCCACTACTATCTTTGGTTTTTGCGCGGGTTGCTGCGCCGGGGCAACAAGCGTTAACAGCAACAGCATCACTGTTGCACAAAGTGGTTGTATACGTTTCATGCTATTCATTTTCAGTCAAGTACTTTTAAATAACGGGCCATCCAGTAAGGCAATAAAAATTCATCGCCTGCCAGTTCAGATTCCCCATTGTGGCCACCATCCAGGTTAAAGGCGTTGGCATTATGGCGGTGCACCGGCTGTTCATCCAATGGCAGTAGTTCAGCCGTATACTGGTTCCGGAAATTTGGCGGCAGGAGCGTAATATCTTTACGGTTTGAATTAGTGATCTTCCAGGTGATCAGGTCCATCGGGAAAGTGTGCAGCCACCAGGTAGTGGCGGCAGCGTCGTAGTCGCCTGCCGTTGCCAGTGTGATCAGGTTCCACACCGCGTTCTTTTCCGGCCGTTCTATTTCCCAGTGATTGCGGATAGCGCCTTTATATTGTGCTTTCAGTTCATCGGTGAATGCGTATTTATACAACACCCAGTAAGTAAGAAAAGCCATTTCATCATCAGAATGGTTCCAGCCGCCCATGCCCATATTAACGCCTTCATGCACATAGCCCGGTGTTTGTTTGATAGTGTGATAGTCGATCTGGATATTTTTCAGGTAACCGTATTTATTCAATAGTTTATAGGCTTCTGTTTTATACTTTTCTTTGCCGGTTAATTGATACGCCAGCTGTAAACCTGCAATGATAGTAGTGCTTCCCAGTCGCCTGTCGCCGATGGTGGTCGGGTACCAGTTAATATACTCAGGGTTCCAGCGCGCCCATAAGGTGGGTTTATTATCGATGTCCACCATGGTGTATTTATGATCAATAATATGCGTCATGATCTTATCAATAAAATCAGTGACCCGCTTCTTTTCTTCCGGCGTTTCTGCTACCATTTCGTTCAGCACTGCCGTGATCCAGATATAGGCTACATACTCATCGCTGCTGGTATGGCCTTTCCATTCCCATTCTGGGTCGGGAGAATCGCGCCATCTTTCAGGATCAGAATTTTTGTATCCTTTGCGTTCGAAGGTGCGGGAAGGAAACCCTGTGAGCTGGTTAACAGAAAGTATTCTTTCAAATGCTTCAAACGCTTCCCAGGCGTATCTTTTAGCGTTGGGATCATGTGTAACGGCGTACCTGAAAGCCTCGCTGCTGAGATAGAAGCTGCTCCACAGGCCATCGTTATCCGTATCCGCCATTTCAGCAGAGCCAACATCACCGGGCGTATTCAGGTGGAGATTAGCGATGAAACCATAGCGGATATGCCGTTCGCGGATCTTACGTTCAAAGAAAGCGGCTTTCTGTGCCAGTGTTTGTTGTATGAAAGCAATTTTATTAAGACCGGTGGGCGTTAGTACATACACATCACCATGACTATCGGCAGCCATGCTTTTTACCGCATCCTGGTCCAGCCAGCGTTTTGAGGCAAAGTAACGGTAGGTACCGGAATCCGTACGCATAAAAGCGCCCTGGGGGGTACCTGCCCAAATATGATCGTTGGTCACTATCAGTTCGCTGATAACGGGAACGGGTACACGTGTTTGCAGCCCCATACTGGTATCGCCGGTGTTCCGGTTCACTGCATAGTATCCGCCGGTGGTTCCCAGCAGGATCTCATTCCCCCTGAAAGCCATGGCCGTGGCGTTCTGTACGGTATGCACGGGTACAAAACGGTTGTCTTTCAGCGTATACACTGCTTTATTGCTGAGGATAAAGAAAGTACCGTTGCTGGCCTCCATCCTTTGTACACCTTCGGGAATAAGCGGCAGGTCCTGTAACTTGCCGTTGGCAGCTATAGCCAGTGCATTGTTGCCCGACAAGAGCATGCGGCCGGCAGCATCTACTGCCACGCTGTTAAATTTCCCGGGCGGAAGATTAATATAGGGAACACCGGCATAACCGTTAGTCAGACATTTATCTGTATAGAGATAATACAAATGACCGCTTGCTTCCTGTGTGGTAACATCCACGGGTATTTTCTGTGCCAGTGGGCGGAAGCGCTGATCGCGCACCAGGTCGTTTCCGCTGAGGCGGTAAAAGCCCTGCTTTGTGAGCACATGTACATTATCGTTGTAGTCGGTGATCACTTTAACAAGTTGCAATCCCTCCGGGATATGATACTTTACGGACACTGCCTGCGTAAAAGGCAGATCGGGTGTGGCCCAGGCGGGGCACGACAATACGATGGCTGCTGCCAGGTAAATTAGTTGCTTCATTCCTGTCATTTATAATTTGATAAGCCACACTTCTGTGACCCGTGAATGCTGACGCCAGTTAAGATGTTCTTCATCAATATTATCCCATGTGAGCAGCAATGTGCCGCTCCTGGTGATCTCACCCGGTACGGGGAATTGTTTTATTTCTCCTGTTCCTTTGTTATAGAGAGATGGTTTAAGCAATACGCCATTGGCCCGCAACAGGCTTTCTCCATAACCCGTTATTCTTACTACGTAATGCGCCGCAGTATCCAGGTGGTCATAACGCATGGCGGAAGGCCAGCGCAGGCTCACCATCCAGGATAATCTTTTACGGCTGTAGCCACTCTCCCACCAGTCGAAGCCCGGCGTATCGCTGCGGCGCATGAGCGGATCCGTGTGCAGGTCTTCCGCCCTTACTACATGTGGTGATTTTGATACATTGCCGATATCATCGTAGTAACTGCCGGGTCCGGGATTTTCCCATCCTGCTAAAGTATCCAATGCCTTACGCTGCGCTTCCAATGGCAGCGTACGGATATAACGGAACTTATCTTCCAGCCACCAGCGGTTATTCAAAGGCCGGTCCAGGAAATCAAGCACAGCGCCCCTTTCCGGGCCTGCGGCTTTGTATTTCGCTACGCTGGTTTGAAGGGATACCGACTTGTACAAATCATCACACAAGGAAATAATACGATCCCGCCATTGCGGCATTACTTTCTTATCTGCCTGCTGCAGTATCTGCTCTGCGCGGTTCATTTCATTGCCATCATGCACCAGTAACGTATTGTTTACGGCTGCTTCCAGCGCCGCTTCCCTGATGGCACGTTCACGGGTATACGCATCGTAGTAAGCTCTTAACAGGCACATCTGCCAGCGCCAGTTGCCCGCTAATGCCGGGTGTGCTTGTTCCAGTTGCCGCCATAGTGTAAGCGTTGCCGTTATACCGCCATTACCGGCGATAGCGCCCTCCCAGTTCTTTTCCAGGGCAAGGATGCCATCAGCCGCCTGTTCGGGAGGTACGGATGGAAAAAAGTAACGGGCATACTGGATCATCATCTCTCTTACATTTGCCTGGCTGTTCCAGCCCAGCATACTCCAGAGCATTTTATTTACATCGTCGTGCGCACCATCGGAGTAACTGATAAAGCCATCCATATAAGGCGCAATAAAACGGTAGATGTTGGCATAATACACCGGCTGCGGGTTCACCGGCTCACGGCCAAGGCTAAACGCAAAGGCAGGATCCCACCATACTACGGGATAGTCGCAGCGCACCGTATGCGTAATATCCGGGTAGTGACGGATCTTATATGGCGGGGCCAAAGCGGCCCGGGTATCTTCCAGCGAAGGACTGGAAGGCCCTACTACAAGGCCTCCCAGCCAGGCCGGTTTATGTTCACTGATATAGGAATAAACGAATGCGCATTCCGTGGAATCGTAGCCTTGCAGCGACAACCAGATAGCTGCTGCGGGGTGATATTTTTTCAGGGGAACCGCTAATTCCTCCAGTAACGGCAGTACCAGCTGTGGCGGGTTGTTGCCGGGGTCGCCACCGGGAAAGAATATGGCGTTGAGGCGCACGGACTCCCGGAAAAGCGTATCAAACTGCATCAGGAAATGATGCCGCTTCATGGTATCTTTCAAATCGAAAGTAGCCGGTGTCCATACGGAAAAATCCAGGTCGTACTTTTTGCAATAGCCGCTGATGCGGTGGGTCATTTCATTAGACGATACGGTGAAATGCGGCGATGGCGGCATAAACGGGATGGCTTCAATACTGTTGGCCCCGAATATGGCCAGGTCGCGGATATACTGTTCATATTGTTCCGGCGTCCATCCATCGTAGGAATTAGCCAGGTTACGGTATCCGATCTGGTGTCCTCGTATAGCCATCTCCGGTATAGCGTCTGCTTTTATATCATCCGGCAGTTCAACACTGCCCTGCCGGTATTCCATGTTACGGAGCAGGCAACCAGCTCCGTATATCCATCCCCGTGTGCTACCTGCTTCAACAATAATAGTGCGCCCTTTGCGGCGGATATGATATGATTCCGGTGCGCATGATGCTGTTTGAAAGATGATCACCTGGCCGTTTTCAGGCGCCTGCGCCGCAATGGGCCATACGAGGCCGGTACGGCGTTTCACTTCTTCCTGTAATACCTGCGCAGCCACCTGTTTATCTTTCGATACAATAGTTACCTGTTGCAGTACAGCCCCGGTGCAGAGTAGCGGAACGAAAAACAATATGATAAGGAATCCTTTCATTATTTCATAAACTGTTAAATAAAAAAAGAGGAACAGCAGGACCGTTACTTCATTTTATTTTTAAGGAGATTATCCCCGTTGGTTTGTTTTTCAAGATCAAAAGCATCGTATAACTCGCCGGTTACGGTATAAGCGCGGTAAGCTACCAGCTTGGGTTTCACCTCCACTACCTGGAACAGCTGGGTATAGGCGCCGGTGCGGGTCATCCAGGGCTGCGGATCTATGGCCGACATTTTCGGGCCGCTTACAGATACCACGTATACCGGTCCTTTATTACCATCGCGCCCGCGGGCGTAGGTATGATCGTGTCCTTGCAATACCAGGTCTACTTTATATTTATCGAACAAAGGCTTAAAGTTTTCCCGGAGGCGTTCGTTGTTGCGGCTTTTCTTGGTAGACAGTACCGGGTGGTGAAAAGTGATAGCCGTCCACCGGTTGGGATTGTTTTTCAGCAACGCTTCCAGCCATGCTTTCTGCCGGGCCAGCAGCGTATCGGATATTTCTACTTCCTGTGAATTGAGGGAAATAAAACGCATACCCTGTACATCGGTATAGTAGCAGGTTTCCTCCAGGCCGGCCGGGCCGTTTTCCGGGAGGGTAAACTGCGGGCGCCAGAAGGCGGAAGGCATATCCTGGCCGGCGGCATTCTCATAATATTCGTGGTTACCTGTTGTCATCATACCCGGCACCGTGCTGTGAATAAAACCACCTGCTTCAAACCATTGCTCCCATTCGTTGTTATTATTGCCCCTGTTCACCAGGTCGCCGGCATGAATGATGAGGCGTGCATCCGGCGCTACCGACCACGCTTTCCTGATGACCCTCGACCACATGGAAAAAATATTTGCCTGTGCATCACCCAGGTAGATAAAAGAAAAAGGTTCGCCTGGTAACCCGGCGGTACGGAAAGAAAACCATTCACTCCAGTGTTCACCTTGCCCTACCCTGTAAACGTAGCTGGTATTCGGCTGCAGGCTATCAAAAGTAAAATGATGATACCTCACCGGTAATGAATCCGCAAAAGGCGGTGTGGTGATGGCAGTGTATCGTACAGCCGTTTGCGTGAACCGCGGATCGGCGGTAGCAGCGGCCAGTTCTGCATAACTGGTGGTTGCCTCCTTACCGGTTCTCCAGGTAATGGCTGCAGAGCGGGAAGGGTTTTCAGTTACGTTCATTACAATCCTGTCGGGCTGCAAACGTTGGGCATTTACTTCCTGTTGGAAAAAGCAGGTGGCCAGCAGCCACCCGCTTATCAGTATTTTCTTCATAGCTGTTACTTCAGGTACCACATCAGCGTGGTTTGTTTATCTGCTCCGAATACGGTGAGTGCTTTCTGGTATTGTTCTTCATTGGTATCGCGTTCGCCGGTGGGATAAATATACCGTTTAGGCAACACCGTAGTGGAAGATAGTGGACCGAGCACAAATTTGGGTAGCCCTGTACGACGGTTATCAAACCAGGCTTCAGCGCCTTTCAGGAAACCCGCGATCCATTTCTGACCAATGAGTTGTTCCAGGGTACCGTTGTATTTCACAGATGGCAGACTGAAATAACCAGAGTCGATGGCTGCCTGGTCTACACCATAAAATTTCATATTAGCGTGGATACCGTCGTAATAAAGGCTTTCCGCTGTTTTACCAGGCACGGTTACTTTACCTGCCTGTGCGCTTTCTGCCAGGATAAAGCATACTTCTGCATAGGTGAGCATGCTGGCTTTCAGCATGTCGGCACTACTGCTGCTGAACAGGGACGACAAGCGAGACATATTATTCTTGCCGCCGTTATAATCATAAGGCGCAGGAATAGCATTGGGTACGCCCACATAAAGATTGGGATCTTTTGTCCAGCCGTTCACTGAATCCACCTTGGCTATCCATACTTTTAAACGGGGATCCTTTCGTTGCAGTAATGCGTCCACAATTTCCTTGCTGGGTTTACGTTTATCAAATTCATCGAGCGAGCTTCCCAATAAGCTTCCCGGCCAACTGTTGGCGCTTACTGTTCCCTGGTAAATGATCTCCGCATTGTCTGCATTGCTTTCAAAAATGGGATACTTGTTTTTATCGTTGAGGATCTCCTGCATTTCGGTAAATGCAGTGGGATAGTTTTTGGAGATGCGCAGCAGCATCCGTAAACGAAGCGAGTTAGCAAACTTGCGCCAATTCAGAGGTTTACCGCCGTACATCACATCTGCTTTGGTATCTACCTTAACGTTATTCCCGGCCAGTTCCTCATTCGCTTCCTTCAGTGTTTGCAACAGCGCCGGGTATACGGTTTGTTGCTGATCATACCTGGGATGCACGAGTTTATCGCTTTTCAGCAGCAGGGCTTCACTGTAAGGGATATCCCCGAACAGGTCCGTGATATAAGCAAAGTTAAAAGCCTCCAGTACCTTACCTACAGCCACGTATTGGGGTGCCTCCATCTTCTTTGCCAGGTCCATCATCTCCCGGTTGGCCGACAGCTTTGCATAGTAGCTGTCCCAGCTCTGGGGGCCCCAGTCGAACTTATCATTTCCTTCATTGCGCACCATCGTGATATAACGACCGGCAGAAGCAGGCTTGTCGAAGTAAGCCTCCTTCTGGTAATCGTAAGCAGTATTGATCAGCACCGACGACAACAGAAATTCAGGATTGATGACTTCCGATTCATTCGGGTTTACATTCAGTTCTTCCAGTCCTTTTTCGCAGGAAGCGAAGAGCACTCCGAAGATCAGTATCAGGTATTTTAAAGGCATGCGTTGCATAACCATACAATTATTGGTTTAGAAATTGAAACCTACCTTAGCGCCATAAGAACGGGTATAAGGCAATCCCCAGCTGGCTACGCCCGGTGAAAAGCTGCCGTTGGAAATAGTCATGGCTGTTTCCGGGTCATAGCCTTGTTCCGCTGCAGTCCAGGTAAACAGGTTACGTGCAATCAGTGATACGGTAAGATTTCCCAATGGCAGCTTACCCAGTGTTTTCTTGGAAAAAGTGTAGGTAAGCGATGCTTCCCTGAGTTTTACATAGCTGGCATCGAAAGTGGAGCGGCCGTTGAAACTCCAGTAGTATTCACCGTAATAGTTTTCAGGATCGGTTACATTATCATTGAGTTTGTATTTACCGTTTCCTTCATCGATATAACCAAACAGGATCATACCATCTGTACGTTTGTTACCATCAGCATCTGTCCAGGGCAATCCGCCTGATTTAGGATCACGACCCGGAACAGTGGTTTGTGTACGGCCATCACTGAGCAGGTTCTTTGCCACATAAGAGAAGAAATTACCGCCCTGGCGCCAGTCGATCAGCACATTCAGCGTAAAGCCTTTATACGAAAAAGTGTTGTTGATGCCCAGCATAAAGTCGGGGTTATAGTTACCTATCTTCACATACTCATTTAACTGCTGGTAACCGCCTTCATTACTCAGCAAAGGCTGCCCTTTAAACTCGCCATCCGGCACGGTCGCCCAGGTTTGCGCATACATATCTCCCATTTCAGCACCTTCCTGTACCAGGAAGCGTATTCCTTCGGCACTGCCTAACTGGTAGCTGTTCAGGCCATCCAGCAGCTTCAATACTTTGTTACGGTTGCGGGTATAGTTTAATTGCAGGTCCCAGCGGAACGGTCCTGCTACCGGTGTAGCATTCAGCCCGATCTCAATGCCACTGTTCCTGATCTTACCGGCATTGGTTACCATGTTGGAATACCCGGTAGCCATAGTTACCGGTATGCGGATGATCTGGTTACGGTTCACGGTGTTATAATAGGTAAAGTCAACGCCTAATCTTCCTTTCAGGAAACGCAAATCAGCGCCAAATTCATGCGAGGTGGCGATCAGTGGTTTCAAGCGGTTGTTCTTTAATACATTGCTGATATTTGCCAGTTTCACATCGTCCCAGTCCTGCCCGAAGCTGAAGGTATTATACAGGTTGTAAGGATCGGTATCACCACCCACCTGCGCCCAGTTAGCGCGCACTTTTGCAAAGGACAGTGCATCGGATTTAATACCCAGCATATCGGATACAATCAGGCTCAATGAAGCAGAAGGGTAGAAATAGGAATTATTTCCTGCGGGTAGTGTGCTTGACCAGTCGTTACGCGCGGTAAGATCCAGGAAAGCATAATTGCGGAAGCTCACCTGTCCCATTCCGTATACGCTGTTGATCCGTTTGTTGTACCGGCTGGAAGTATTTACCACTGTACCTGCTTTGGCATTGGCGATATTATACAATCCGGGTATTACCAGCGCTTCCGATTTCTGGCTGGAGCCTTTACCGGTTTGATTCATGCGGTTAGCACCAGCGGATACAGAAACAAAGAAGTCTGAATTGATATT
>NZ_DATMTE010000479.1:0-2988 GCF_035564935.1 Chitinophaga sp.
CCTTTATCTATATTGGATCGTAGCAGGCATGTTTTCTTGTCGTGAAGAAATACCTGTTATAACTAACATCGGCTTATCTTTGAAAAGATGATTTTTTGCCGATTGAAAAATTAAATTACTTTTGTTCTGCATCACCGGATGCCAGAACTGATAGCATATGAAAATTTTTTAAGACCACGGTACTTCCGTTTGTCGCCCTCCCACTTTTCCTGTTTTAGATTGCAGCACAAATGATGTGTTGTTCCTCGTTTATTGTTTTCAAAAATAAGTTATGCCTGTTTTAACGAAAGCGTTTCGGCGCATAGGTCGTTTTTTACAACTATTTAAAATAGCCGTTACCGGTAGTGAAAAGGAATTTACCAAGGGAAGTATAGACCGGGCTATATTCCTGCTCTCTATTCCTATGATCCTTGAAATGGCGATGGAATCCCTGTTTGCGGTAGTTGATATTTATTTTGTAAGTCATTTGGGCGTTAACGCTATTACTACAGTAGGACTTACAGAATCAGTACTCACTTTGGTGTATACCGGCGCAATGGGATTGAGTATGGCTGCTACTGCGATGATTGCCCGGAGAACCGGGGAAAAGGATCCTGATGCAGCCTCCCATGCAGCGATGCAGTCCATATACCCGGGATTGCTTATTGCGGTACTGATAAGTTTGTCGGGGATATTTTTTGCGAAAGATATATTACTGTTGATGGGGGCTGCCGAAGAAGTAGCAGATTACGGTTACGTATATACGCAGATATTACTGGGCGGAAATATAGTGATCATTTTACTATTCCTGATCAACGGTATTTTCCGGGGCGCCGGCGATGCGGCACTGGCTATGCGCTCCTTGTGGATTGCCAATGGGCTTAACATTCTGCTATGTCCGCTGTTAATTTCCGGGTGGGGACCAGTTCCTGCATTGGGATTGAAAGGCGCTGCTATTGCCACATTTATTGGAAGAGGCACCGGGGTAATATACCAGTTATACCACCTTGCAAAAGGAAAGGACCTGATCCGCATTACCAGGAAACACCTGGTACCGGTATTTTCCCTGATCGGGGCAATTCTTAAAATTGCCGCCGGCGCTACGGCCCAGATGCTGATAGCTTCTGCCAGCTGGATTTTCCTGGTGCGGATCATTTCCTATTTTGGAAAAGACGCCGTGGCGGGGTATACCATTGCCATCCGGGTCGTGATCTTTACCATATTGCCTGCCTGGGGAATGGCTAATGCCGCTGCTGCATTGGTAGGACAAAACCTGGGGGCGCAACAGCCGGAACGGGCCGAACAATCGGCCTGGAGGGCCGCCTTTTTCAATATGATTTTCCTGGCCATTGTAGCGGTGGCGTTTATGGTATGGGCCCCGGCCATCATCGGTTTTTTTACTAACAACCAGGTGGTGGTCCGCTATGGTGTGCAATGTATCCGGTTAATGAGTGCAGGGTATGTTTTTTTTGCCTATGGAATGGTGCTTACCCAATCTTTCAATGGCGCCGGCGACACGAGGACGCCCATGCTGATCAACATGTTTATTATGTGGCTGTTCCAGATGCCACTGGCCTATGTACTGGCTATTGTATTCAAAATGGGTCCTGTAGGGGTTTTCTGGGCAATGGCAGTGTCTGAGTCTACCTCGGCCCTGGTGGCTATATGGCTGTTCCGGAGGGGTACCTGGAAGCAGGTAAAGATTTAGCTTTCTGCTTTCTGTTTAAGTAATTACCTTTGCGAGGTTTGCATTAAACTTTTACATAATAAACACAACTTAATAAGCATGTCACTCACAGTCGTAGGTACTATGGCGTTCGATGAAATCGAAACCCCCTTTGGTAAGTCAGGCAAAATCATTGGTGGTTCCGCCACCTACATCGCATGGGCAGCGTCTAACTTTGTTAAGCCTATTAACCAGGTATCTGTAATAGGTGAAGATTTCCCTGATTCAGAGCTGAAAGCGCTGACTGCTAAAGGAGTGGCACTGGATGGTGTACAGGTGAAGAAAGGGGAAAAATCGTTCTACTGGTCCGGCAAGTACCACATGGATATGAATACCCGCGATTCATTGGCTACAGAACTGAACGTACTGGCCGATTTCCAGCCTGTTATCCCGGAAAGTTACCAGGGAAGCGAGTTTCTCATCCTGGGTAACCTTACCCCGCAGGTACAGATGAGTGTACTGGACCAAATGAAAGTACGTCCTAAGCTGATTGTAATGGATACCATGAACTTCTGGATGGAAGTAGCGCTGGACGATCTGCTGAAGGTATTGAAAAGAGTGGATGTGCTGATGGTGAACGATGGGGAAGCCCGTCAGTTGAGTGGTGAATACTCCCTGGTGAAGGCCGCCCGTAAAATTCTGTCGATGGGGCCCCGTTACCTGATCATTAAAAAGGGAGAACATGGTGCATTGCTGTTCTTCGAAAATCATGTGTTCTTTGCTCCGGCTATGCCACTGGATGATGTATATGATCCAACCGGCGCCGGCGATACCTTTGCCGGAGGCTTCATTGGTCACCTGGCTAAAACGAAGGACATTTCTTTCGAAAATATGAAAACCGCCATCATTGTGGGTTCTGCCATGGCATCTTTCTGTGTGGAGAAATTCGGAACAGAACGTATCCGTGAAATTAGTCATGAAGATATTGCTGCCCGCCTGGAACAATTTGTACAGCTGGTGAATTTTGATATTGACCTGGTATAGCGGATTTTGTCTTGGAACACTGATTACACTGATTTTGCTGATTAGTTTGATTTTTATTTTTTAATAATAGTTAAGGGAGATAAAGGCGATCTGTTCGCTCTTATCTCCCTTAATAGTTTATAAAAAATCTGATAATTAGTAAAATCAGTGTTCCAGGACAGATTTCACGATAATCAACTCCGCCCAACCCCCTACTCTCATCTCTTTCCAAATTCCTCAAAAAAAATCCGGTAAATCAGTAAAATCAGTGTAATCAGCGTTCCAAGACAAATTTAGCATCGCCGAAGGCGATAATCAAT
>NZ_DATMTE010000480.1:0-1621 GCF_035564935.1 Chitinophaga sp.
AAATTCAGTTTAAAAGAAATTATAGCTAGTCATCTTCTCTCTACAATCCCCGCTCCCTTAGAAAGGCTGGCCATGGTCGATCTGATCATCTCAATTCAACCCGACCAGCCTTTGTGGTGCCATACGCCCTCTGCCTGGCTGATGGAGCCGGTAATGTTAGGCGTGTTTCTGCGGGCCACTGTACTTCACAACCTCCCCGCAGTATCGCATTTGAAACGTGCTTAAATTATCCCGGGAACCGAACACCCGTTACTTTTTCAGCAAAGCTCCACAGCCGCTGTGCCACTGTTTCATCCAATCCATTGGGCATAATCGCGGCCCGCGCCGGAAATCCCCGGTAGCCGCCGTCCTGGTCAGGGCCATACAATTCGCCACCCATTGCATCTTCTGAAACAGCTGCATACAAGGATGGTAAGGCTCCCTGCCACGGCTCCATCAACTCGCCGATACGGTTTACTGCTGCTGAGAAATCGTCAGCGGTCATATGACGCGACAGCTCCGTTTTATTGGCGCCCGGTTGTGCTGCTACCGACATCAAGTTATCGCCGGCAGCGTTGATCCGCCGTTGCAGTTCCACTGAAAACAGGATATCCGCCAGCTTGCTCTGGCTATATTCCCTCATCGGATCGTAGGACTTCTCCGATTTCAGGTTATCAAAGTCAATACTTCCGCGTAGATAGGCCATGCTGCTGACCGTAACAATACGCGCCCCCGGTGTGGTTTTAAGCAACGGATACAAGTATCCCGTTAATGCGAAATGCCCGATGAAGTTGACCCCGAACTGCAACTCAAATCCCTCCTCCGTTTTGGATGCGGGGGGAATCATTACACCGGCGTTATTAATCAACAGGTGAAGCTGATTGTGATGCTCCATGAAAGTTGCGGCAAATTGTTTTACCGCCTACAGGCTGGCCAGGTTAAGCAAAGCTGTTTCCAATGTGCCTGTACCGCCTTGTTGTTGAATGCTCCTCAGTGCCTGATTGGCGTTATCCATATTCCTGCAGGCCAATACCACATGCGCGCCCGCCTTATAGAATGCCAGCGCTGTTTCAAACCCGATTCCTGTATTGGCGCCTGTTACCATCACCGTTTTCCCGGTTTGGTCCGTCATATTATCTTTTGCTGTCCACATAGCTTTATTTGTTTGATAATGCAAAGTTCATCAAACAGTAGCAGCCAGTGATACGGAATTGAAAGCAAAAACTACAAAAATCAATCAGCGCCGGATTGCCTGAATTTATTGGGAGTGATTTTAGCCAGGCCTTTGAAGAAGGCAGAAAAGTGATTGGGCTCGCCGAACCCGAGGCTCCATGCAATTTCGTTGATCGTCCAGTTGGTACTTTTAAGCAGGATCCTCGCTTCCTGCAGTACGCGTTCCTTAATGAGCTGTGAAGTGGTTTTACCCGTAATTTCTTTCAGGGCTTTGTTGAGATGGTTAACATGAACGTTTAATTGTTGCGCAAAGGCAGAAGGCGTATTTAACCGGATCACCTGGCTGCTTAATTCAATAGGAAACTGCCGCTCCAGCAACTCTGCGAACAATCCTGTGATCCGCTCCGCTGCATTCGGGCCTGTAGCCGGACTCCCCGAAGCAGGTTGCATTTTCTGCGCTCCATGTATC
>NZ_DATMTE010000481.1:0-17777 GCF_035564935.1 Chitinophaga sp.
GCCTGTAGCTGCATTGGAAAACGAACAGTGATCAAACTGAATGGCCCCTATTGCCATTGCATCCGTACCGCTGTTACCAATAGCTACCAATCCTGTTTTACCAATACGGGCCTCCCAGCCACTGGCGTTAAAGCTGCATTCCCGTATAGTCACATCCTGCGGAAAAGTGGCCTCGTTATGCGTAATGATCTCTGTACCTAACACCAGCGCAGGATACATGATATGATCATAGGTAACCTGCTGCAGGGAGGCTTTCGTACACTTGATCACACCCGCACAACCGGCAATATTCCTGAAGGTGCTATGTGTAAGCCTATATTCATCAATATCCCAGTTGTACACCGTAATGAGCGTACCTGCCTGCACAAAACCCGGCAGGGAATCCTGCATGGTAATTACACCATAAATACCGCCATCACCGGCTGGTTCCGGCTGCCACGCTACCGGCATTTTATTCACCACCTGGTTGCCATTCCAAAACCCGATGCTATCGTTTAAAAAATTGGTCCAACCGGTATATCTTTTCCATACCCTCATCTTATTAAATGCCAACCGCTCTTTTACCTGGAAAAATGAACTGTGCACATTTTGCCCATCCCAGCGCACGCCTTCCACGTACATACTGTCTATAGCCACAATGCCGTTACAGCTGTTGATCTTCCATGCATCGCGCGGCCCAACTGCCAGCTGTGAGCCGGTGGCCCTGAATACAATTTGTTGGGCAGTAATATTGTTACAGGCATAAGTATGCATACCAAACCCCGCCAGGTTCGTCATCGTTATATTACGCAGGGAAAGGTCATTACAGTTGTTCAGCGCTACCTGGAACATGGTTTGTCCGCCGAAATGCCATGATATCAGCTCTCCCACAGCCACACGGGAAGCGAAACGGGCGTTGTTCATGCGCATATAATTTTTGGAATGCTGTGTTTCCAGTTGCCAGTATAGCTGTTGTGCAGCCACATCATCTACAAACGTAAGACTGGGCTTTTGCTTCAACATACGCGTGGCGCTGTCCCATATATTGGCGGTATAACAACCCATCCCGTTTACAGCAGGTAACCCGTTGAATACCTCCACTATCACGTGCCCTGAATCCTTTTCCACTACTTTGCCGGCAGTGGCATATTGCGGGTTATTGTTGAACCCAATATTTTCCAGTACCAGGTTATTGCAACGATCAAAGCGCATATGCGGCGGCAGTATGGTATTGTTCTGTTGCGGGTTGCTTTTTACCAACCAGGTAGCTGGTGTGCGATCTGCATTTACAGCGCCCTGCAAATGCAGTTCTGCGTAATCGCTCAGCCCTGTGTAAGCATTCAATGCAGTGGCGCTTAACTGCTGCAGGTCGTAGCGGCCACTGTCGAAGACCACGGTGCGGATATTATTTGCTTTGGCGTAGTTCAATGCGTCCTGGATGCCTTTGGCATCATCCTGCCCGTCGTCAGGAACGGCATGAAAATCCTTTACATGTATGGTTTGTGCAAGCGCGGGAGCACAGGCAGCCAGCAGTATGGCGGCTGTTATCACAAAAAATTTATGTGCCTGTGCGTAGTACATAATACCTGTTATTTTTTATCTCCCAAGACTATTATTTTACTTTCTTCTTTTTTTCCTTCTATACCGGTTACGGTTAAACGAAATTCAACAGGTTGCTGCAACGGTACCGGAACTGTAAACTCAAACGGATAATTACTGTCCGTTATCACTTCCTCTTTCCCGGTACTGGTTTTATAATGAAGGATAGCATTTTTAAATCTGGTATCATCATCTTCCAGGTATATATACAACCGCCTGCCGTAACTGCCGAACTTAAACAGCATAGCATGCGCATTGCCGGTTTCCAGTTTTATATAGTCCGCACTGTGATCAGTGACGCCGGCAAGCACCTGTTGCTGAAACCCTCTCCCGGTGTATCTTACGGCATCAAGTGCAACAGCAGCTATACCATTGGCAGGAACAGTAATGGTAAATGCACTGTCTCTCACCTGTTGCAATGCACTCCCGGTGAAGGAAGTTAGCCGGCATCCGGCAGGCAGCTTCACGTGCGCAGGATTTATGGTAACCGTTGCTGTAACCGGTTGGGCCGATTGATTGGTGAAAGCCATCAGCAGTTTATTATCTTTTCTTGCAGCGATATAGTTCAGTTCCACATTACTGATGCGCAGTAATCTTTCAGGCATCCATAGCTGCACGTCTTTTTCCCCATAAAAACTGCCTTTCTGCATACCGTACATATTACTTTGCAGATAGGCATATCCTTCTATATAGGCGGCAGGGAAAGTAATATTTCCTTTGCTACGTATATAGGTATCCGTTACCAGGTAGTCGAGCAGCATGGAGGCCATAGGCAGGATATGATTATAATGGAAAGAGTTTACGCTCTGGTCTTTATGCTGATGCAGCGGAAAATCTGTTTTCTCATAGACGGTGGTGCGGGCAGTGTTGATATGGTACCCCGGGAAATTCCTGTACCGTCCTATCACCGCGGCTTTGGCTACATTAATGAGGAAGCTGTCTTTTGCATAATATCCCAACCGCATCATCCACGGGGCGTAGTTAGCCATAAAAATAGCACGGTGACCGGTAGCGGTACCTGATGATTCAGGGGTGAGACCAGTTTCGGAAAGCCGCCATGCAGGCGCCTGTTCTTCCGGGTAATACATCTGCCGGTGCCCTTTGGATTGCAGGTACCAGTACATAGGCGCTTTGCCGCCTTTATTCACCGTTATGAGACTATCCGGAGGCGTTGGGCACATCCAGGTGAACATGGTATAATTCCGCGCGCCCTGTACAGCGGCGTTCAGAAATGCTTTATCATGCGTAAGCTCATACAGTTGCAGCAACTCAATCCACCTGTTGGTATACGCAGGCCAGAAAAAGAAGCTCCCCGAAAACGGATCATCAAAAGCGCTTTGCGGCCGCGATACCCGCTGTTCCAGGTATTGCTTTGCTTTAGTTACCGCGGCGTCCAGGTAAGTTTTATCGCCGGTAGCACGATACAGGTGCATGGCATTGATCCAGTTACTTCCTTTTTCCTTTACATCGAGGTTACGGATACGATCGTTGTTATATTCCCGCTGCATCATTTGCAGGTAAAAATCATTGGTGCCGCCCGACAGTTCATAAAGCGCCGCCAGCTCCGACAAGGGCGCCACGGGGCCTTTTAGTTTACGGGAAGGGCTTTGGATCTTCTGGGTGCTATCAAGACTGAAAAGAAACTTCTCTCTCGACAACATAAATTCCATTAAAGGATAGGCCCGTTTTTCGAACATGGCCGTATCATCCTTTACCAGTGCCAGTTCCAGCGGGTTCAGGCTGGACACATTTTTCACTGCGCCGGGTACATCAGTGGAATAGGCGCAGCCTTTGAGGCTGTCGATGAACCAGGCGTAATCCGACATGGCGTAATCCACTATATTATCCAGCGTACTGTTAAGGGAAGAGATATCGTTATGCCGGTAATCGTGGAAACCAAATACTTTTTTGGCGATCTGTTCATAAGTATTGTTTACAGCCAATGGTTCCGCCACCAGTTGTACACCAAAGCTGAAAGTATTACCGGCGCTCATTTTCGAGCCGTAACCTCCAGGTATAGGCGCATACACCTGTGGCTGCAGTTGTTGCTGCCGGTTGAGCAATGCAACGCCAAACCGGCTGTTAGCCAGCACCGGCAACGGTTGAAAGGGAAGATATTCCGGCTCCGCCAGCACACCTATGGTAGCAGCGCCATCATATACCATGGTGGTGGGTAACGTAGCCATAAATGCCGGTGTGAGATAAGCCGCATCCGGTATGCGTTTTTCCTGCCAGATAAGCGGCTGCCAGATGGCGGCGGCTTTATCCTCCGTGCAAACCGGGGCGCCCGTATATCCTATGCTGTAATAGCCATCCTGTAAGGGTATGAAGCTATACCGCAATACCGGGTAGGGTTTGGCGGAAAGGATAACATACGCCGATAACCGTAATTTTTGGGAAGATGGGAAACGGAAGAACACTGTGTCTTTCTTTTGCTCCATTCCTGATGCCGTGATGGTTGTTATTTCCCCTGCGTTAAAAATATCAGCGGTCCTCAGCTCTTTTTTGCTGCGCAGTATCCGGTCGTCGAAGCCATCACCTGCCACGGATGCATTTACTTTCTTTTGTCTGAATCCTGCTTTAGCGGTGTCGGTTACTTTCCAGGTGAGTATATTGTACTCCACGTGCTTAATGCCCGCGGGTTTTAATGCCATGCCCGGATCCGCGGTGTTGTACAATACGGTGAATGAAGGCGTGAACGCATACTGCCGGCCTGCCGTGGTAATAACTACCTGCTGCCGGTTCAACGTTACGCGGGTTTGCGCCTGCACAGCCGTTGCTGCTATGCACAGGAAAAAGATACTGCTATATAATCCTTTAATCATTTTCATTACCAGGTGCTGCTATCCGTAAAACAAAACCGCCTGTTGCAGGGATCATTATTTTCCGTCGATCAGTTGCACGGATACGCGGAGATGATGCAACAAATGCATTACCATCCGCGGAATCTGTGATCAGTGTTGTTTTATATTTTCTTTTTTTATTGAGAAAAGATGGTTGCAGGGTGAAGGCGCTTATACTATCCGTTCCATTGATCACCGCCACGTACCAGTCGCGGCCCTTGCGCCGTGCAAAGGCAGCCATGCGCCCAATGCTGCTGCCAGGCAGTACAATGGTTTCATCCCAGGTTACCGGCAACGTTTTCAGCAGGGGAAGAATGGGCGTATAGGTGCTGTCTTCCAATAACCTCACCGGGTTTTCCGCGATGCATTGAAACGGTGAGTTGAACAGGTACAGCAGCGCCAGTTGATGTGTATGGGTAGTGGCGCCCCTGTTGCTGAAAAAACCAGGCGTATAATCGCCGTGCCCGCAAAGGAAACGTGTAAAAGGCAATGCAGCGTTATGCCATGCGGGGATAGGTTCTTTCATAATATTCAGCTCCATTCCGCGAATGCCTTCCCGGGTCATTTCATTGGGATATGTTTTACTTTCCCCGGTGGGCGCCTGGCAACCATGAAAGTTCACCATCAGTTTCCTGGAAGCAGCAGCTTTAAGCAGTCCTTCTTCAAATGCTATCAGCGGCTCAGCCTCGCTGTTCATGAAATCTGTTTTGATCCCTGCAGCGCCCGTCATGGCTACACTGTCGAGGAAGCTGTTACGGTTTGTGGTATCCCTTATCTCCTTGGAATGTTTCCATACCCAGATACGTACGCCTTTTCCTGCGGCCTCGCTGCACAGTGTTTTCAGCTGTTCCCATTTATGCGGCCATTTGGTTTCCCAGCCTTCGTCCAATAATGTATATTCAAATCCCAGTGCGGCAGCGGCGTTAATAAAACGCATTTCTTCCGCCGGCTCCATATAGTGTTCGTTCCTCGTAATCCAGCTCCACACGCTTTTACCCGGCCTGATATAAGACTTGTCAGCAAACAGTATGCTATCCGGTGTTGGATTAAGATCTTCGATGACGTGGTTATTCACCAAAGCGTTAAGATCATTTGCATAAAGAATGGTTCTCCACGGTGTTACCAGTTTGCCTTTCACGGTAAACCCGGCAGCCCCTTCGGTGAAGTTCACCTGTAATACGCCGCCGGCGGAAGCTTTGAGCCGCATACCGCTGTAGTTATATAAGGCTGCTTCCGTAATTACTGCATACTTTTTTTGTGGCAGTTCAATCACCAGTGGTTTTCCCTGGATAGGCCCCTGCGAAGAAACCACGGGTAACCGGCCTATATCCGTATGCTGCCACAAACCGGCATACGACTGGAGCTTCCAGCTGTTGTTCCGTTCAAAATACCATACGCCGGAGGAAGCAGGTACAGTAAAAGTAGTCAGCTCTTCCTGTACATGATGCTCACCTGTTCCGTTTATGATATAACGGAAAGCGCAGCCGTTGTCAAACATCCTGCACTCCACCTGGAAGCTGGTATTATTTTCCTGCACTGTTATCGTATAGGCGATACCGTGTTGAGCGGCAACCGCTGCATTCAGTCGTGTTGGGTTTGTTTCATCAATATTTTTTTTCAGGGAGATGATCACCTGTTGTACCTGATCTCCCACCATTTTATTATTCACTTTGATACCCATGCGCGAAGCCATAAGCACCGGCTGTTTACCGGCCTGTAACTGGTACATGAGCTGCCCTTGTACCGTGAAGAGTTTTGCACACAGGGTTTTATGCGGACTATGCAGCAGTAAAGTATCTGTAGCCAGGGCAATGTGAACAGGCAATAAAAAAGCGATGATTAGCAGGCGCCGCATATAAACGTGAAATCAGTTTTTTGATCCTTCAAATTAACAGTGTGCCCCGCGTAACTTCAAAATATCCGCCGGGTAAAAAAGTTGGGAACATTCCCACTCCTTGGGAATGTTCCCATAAAGTAAGGTTGTTGTTACAGGGGTGTTCCTCTCAGCAGGATCTTCCCGATATACACTGCTGTTTTGTCGTATTTCTCCGGGTTCCGGGTAATATCTTCCAGTTGTTTATCTCCCAGGATCTTTATTTTATCTGCCTTTTGGGAAGATACCCGCAGGGTAACGGTATGTACGCCGGGGCTGAGTTTAATAAATTCGTATTGTCCACGGTACCTGTTGTTGCAGTAATTATTGAACCGGTTGATGACATTGCTGCTACCGGGTGCAGTGGCGTCCACAACCTTTAACTGCCGGGTGCCTTTGAAACCGCTGTCCGCCAGTCGTACCGGCACACCGTCGATGATCACTTCCAGCTGTCCCATTTCGGGGCCGCCGATATCAAAAAAGCCAAACATGCTGCCTTTGAATTTGCAGGTAAAGGAAGCGCCGGGTTGCGATGCTTTCATGATGTAAGGGAACCAGCCGGTAAATTGTTTTTGCGGGGAACCGGCGGGATTCACCTTGTTCCAGCCGGCGCTGAAGGTGGCAATGTCTTCCGGGGCATACATGCCGGCATCTTCCCAGTTATCTGCTATCAGCGGAGCGGGTAAGGTATAGGGAGAAGACGGGGTATATTGTTTCATTTTGTTCAGCCCTCTTGCAATGGCGGCCGCATAAAGATTTCCTCCTGCGGTTACTGGATGCGTGCCATCGGCAGAGAAAACGATCCTGCCGGCGGCGGTGGCGCTGTCGCCCTTCCATACCAGCCTGCCCTCCTTCTCCAGCACGGCGGCTTCCATACCCAGGTGAATCGACGGCAGGTGGTAATGCTCCGCTATCTTTTCCAATCCCTGTATATTTTCCGGGATATTGCCCGCTGTGTATATTTTCGTTTGCTCGTTATGGATAGTATAGATCAGGCAGATATCTATAGCAGGATCAAATTGCCGGATCTGCCGGATGATACCTTCCATTCCATCTGTATAGGCGCCATTCACGGCAAATTCCACAAATATCAGATCAGGGTGGTGTTGCAGCAGCTGATCTTTAAGGCGGCAGGCGCCGAGGTCTGTTCCAGTTCCGGAAACGCCGGCATTAATGCCTTTCATGGCTACCCCCGGGTACATGGACTGGATATACCTGGCCGTTTGCGGGCGGTAGCATTGGTTGCCCTGTGTAATACTGCCGCCTATAAACCCTATGGTAACCGGTTTCCCTGCGGATACTTTTTTAAAGAAATGAGGCATGCCGCCGCGCACCGTACATTCAGCCGGGTTATTGTAATTGCCGGGTGTGATCAGCGGTATGGCAGGATCAGCCGGATTAAAATACAACGGCGAAGCGCCCGCCTGCGAGGCGGCAATGAGCCTGGCGCGTTCGGTATCTTCCCTGCTTTGCGCGGCTGTTTGCAATAACATTCCCATACATAATACCCCGATAAAATAATGCTTCATACTACTATCGTTTGGAGTTGTGATCAAAATGAATGGTTCCCTTTTTCACCTGTCCTTTTGCTGTGCGAACTGCTATCTCCAGCGTCACTTCCGCTTCTTCACCAATGGGATGGAACGAGGTTTCATAAGGATAAGCGGCTACCACGCTGCTTTCTCCGTTCACGCGGAAAGCAGCCTGTAAACCTTCTTCGGGCGGCGATTCCAGGTAAGTGTACACGGCATCCCATCCGAAAGGGGAACGTATCCGGAAAGCATAGCATTTGCCAATACCCGGCCCCATATCCAGCACCTGCATCCCGTTGTTTACCGGCGTTACCGGCTTTATTTCCTGCTTTACAGCCAATGGGAACGACACCGCGGAGAAGCCCTTACCGCCAACGGCTACACGTAATTGCCGGTTGTGTACAGCTACCGTTACAGGGGAAGCAGTTGCCTTTGCATAATAAGCAGCAGTTGCCCCATCCTGCAGCGCCACTTCTTTCCCGATACGGATATCCGCGTTTACGTGGTTAGCCGATTCATTCAGGAGCAACAGCCAGAAACGGTTGCCTGAAACAGCGGTCACATAGTTCACGGCGGGATCACTTATCTGCACCAGTCCTCTTTTCATCCAAAGCTCCACTGCAGCGTCATCAAATACTTTCCCGTTGCCACCGCCAAAGATCCGGTTGTTGAACCATACAAATCCATCCTGTTTGCCATAAGGAAAATTCACTTTCCCCTGTGATCGCTGCATGGCTTCGGTGATAAGGAAATCGAGCGTAAACGCAAGGTGAGGTGGAATATGATGATAATATACAGAGCTTACATCCGGACCTTTATAGGGAAAATCCGGCTGCATGGTAATATCTGTAAAGCCGGTGGCATAGTAGCCGGGATAATTGGTGAAGCGGCCTATTACAGCATTGCGCGCATAGGTTTCAAATATCGCTTTATTATCTTCATAAAATAAACGCAACAGGTGAGGCGCCCAGCTGCTCATGAACACCGGCCGCACCAGCTTGCCGGGATCGAACAAAGTAAAAGGTTGCTCAAACCCCAGCCCTACGGGCGATACCAGGCTTTGCGGCACCTGTTTCTCCTGCACATCGCCTTTCTTTCTCGGGAAACCAAGCCGGTATTTTTCACCACCTTTCCACCACAGGGTAGTATTGCCGTCGTATACGTTACCCGGGTGAATGGTTTGCAGCTGGTTCTTCACCAACGGGTACACCCTGATACCTGCCAGCGTTTGAAATGCGGAAGTTTCCGCCGCGCGCAGGAAGGAAGTATCTTTTGTAACATCATATAAATCGGTGAGATCCCACCAGTACGCATAAAATGATGCGTTATAAAAAGGTTGTTTGCTCAACGGCCTGGTTTGTACCCCGTATACTTCCTTCGCGATATATGCTTTTGCATCTGTTATGGCAGCTTTCAGCCAGCTTTTATCTTTTGTAAAACGGTAAGCCGCCAGTTCCTGCGTCCATGCGGGAATATTTACGGAATATCCTTTCGCCGGCCTGATACGCCCACCGGGAAGCGCTATCTCTTTCAGCCAGGGATTGGTCGCTCCCAGCAACTGGTGCAGGCCTTCGTAATAGGCAGTGGTGAACTGTGAATTGAAAGGGCTCAGCACCAGCGATTGCCTGTCTTTATTAAACGGCGTACCGGCCACTCCTTTCGACCAGCGGAAGCCGCTGCGCGATAAGGTATACTCAATAACAGGCAATGCCCTGCTGGTATAAAACGCTTCGTCCTTTTCCAGCACCGCTGCTGAAATCACCGCCAGCGGTGCCGCCTGTACCACGGTGGGTGTTACTTTCGGATCGGCTTCAATATCGTAAAAGCCTTTCAGCTCAGGCGCCCAGCCAGCCGCCGTATCGTTGCGCATAAGGTCCGTAATATTGAATACGGTTTCGGTAAGAGATATATGCTCCTGCGAACGGTAATCCCGTACTTTATAAATGCTGTCTGAAATATACGCCAGTGCATCGTTCCAGCCGGATGGCAATGCACCCAGGGCAAATTCACGGGTAAGCGGCTGACCGGCAGCCAGCCTGGAATCGTCCAGGCCAGGTATGGGCGATAATGCCACCGGCTGTACTTCGTTCTCCCTATTCTTTATTGTAAAGCCCATAGGCGACCTGCCGGCTTCGCCCCAGTCCAGCGGAAAATCCGCCGGTGTACCGGCCACAAAAGTGCTGACGCCCTGCTTTGTTTCCATAATGGCCAGCGGCTGCGGCATCATGGCGGAAGGCAGCACTACAGGGTGGTCCGGGATACGCTGGTACTGGAACATAGGCGGCGCCTGTATGGCTGCTACGTCTTCTTTATTGGCGCTTTCAAAGGCGGCCACCACAAAACTAACACAACCGGCTTCTTTTGGTATATACGTTAACGTTAGCAACAGGTGATTACTGCCCGGATCAAGTTGCCAGGTGCCTTTCACGGATTGACCACCGGCTGTTTGATAAGTAACTTCCAGCGCACCACCGTTAATCTGCTTCACGGCAACAGGCATGCATTCCTGCAGTGTGCCCGCAAGGTAGGGATTGGTAAGACTTTCAGGCGCGAGCACGGAAAAGTTTTTCCCACGGCTCCGGAAAGTGCCGGATGCCTTTGTTCCGTTCCAGGAGGGAAAGAAACTGCCGAAACTGATCTGCGGTTCCTTAGCGGTAAGCAGGAATATTTTATGACCATTGCCGTGCAGCCATTGGTGATCCTTCCGGATGCCGCTTCCGGCTATTATTTTTCCCACAGCTGTTTTCATAAATTGCAGGCGTAGCTTTCCATTGTCAACACCAGCTATAACAGTACCCTGCATAGGAATATCTTTCCCGGCAGCGGCAGGAGCAACTGCCGGTGCCGTATACTTCGCCGTTAGCGGTATTATTTTAAAACGCTGCAACGCAGCCGGCGGCAATGTATTCGGATCAAGGCCGGCAGGAGAAAAAAAGAGCGCATCACATCTCCCGAAATTACCCCTGGTATCCTGTAACGCTATTACATTTTCCCCGGCATCCAGCCTGGTAACGCCCGCCTTTTCCCAGTAATAGCCTTCTTTACCATGGCGGCCGGACTCATTCTCCAGCGGTTGCTCATTCACTGCTACCCGGAATAAACGGGTGCCCGGCTTATTAGCGGGATAATCCGGCGTACGTACCCAAACGGTAAATGTGCCGGCTGTTTTAATGTTGATAACTGTTAACGCATCCGCCGCTTTTACTTTGCCGGCAAAAACACGGAGGATCGTATTACCGGATGCTTTCTCCAACTGCCACCCGCCTTTGAACTGGAAGTCTTCCGCCTCCAGCAGGTAACCGTTTTGCGCGCTTACACTTACGCTGAACAGGCAAGCTGTTACTGCAAAAATTAAATGTCTACTTAGCTGCCACTTCATAATCTATTGCTATTACACTCAGGCCATACGATGTTATATCTTCATTAAAGGAACTACCTGTTCCGATTGCTTTCCTGCTGCCGTTTTTGCCGATCCGGTAACAAGCTACCGGCTTTATGGTTTTACCTGCAATTACTTTGGTATAATCTATATGCAGGGTGCTATGCTGCGGATCATCATCATTGTTCAGCAACAACAGGAACAATTTCTTTCCTGCCGGGTTAATAGCGCAATAGTAATCGAGGTAAGGGCTTTCTGTTTTCAGCAATCCATCTTTCAACAACAAATTCGCACTGGTGCCATACACCTTTCCTGCAGCAAAACCATAAGTTTGATGCGGCCCTACTTTGGGTGTAATAAAACCGCGCGGGAACTCAATTTTACCGGAAGAGCGCATCTCCATTTCGGACAACAGGTAATCGGTGATCCATCCCACCTGCCACCAGGCATGATGCGGGTATGGACCAGCGCCTTTGTTCATTACATCCCAGTAATAAGAGGCAACGCTGGTAGCGCTGTCTACAAACGCATCCCTTCCAAGAGCGCCCGCCCTTGCCATGTTCAGGAAAAGGGAATCGCCGGTTAAAGTGAACATGCGTACAAACATACCGGCATGACTGGCAAGTAAAATAGGTCCGCGATGATTGGCAGAACCGAGGATACCGCCATGCTCGAAGCTAAGCCCGGCCTGGCTTATTTCCCAGTCCTGCCGCAATACACCATTCACCTTTTTACTTTTGGCGGAAGGAACAGGGTGAGTATAAATTGAAGTTGTGTACAGTTCCGCAGTGCGAATAGCCGCCTGCAGGTACTTACGTTCCTTTGTTATATCGTACAGATCCAGCAACGCCTGCGCACTTTGCCCCGTGGCAAAATCGGGCGCAAAACGGGTATCGCCGCAAACGCCTAGAAAATGGCCTTTTGCCGTAGCGTTTTCAATGTACCAGTTAGCTCCGCGTTTAGCGGCATCCAGGTACTTTTTATCTTTCAGTATTTTCCAGGCTATCAGCAATCCGTAAAAAGTAGGACGCAGGTCTTCCACCTCCGTAAACATCTCTTTTTGTGTAGCGTGGTCATAAGCTACCGCCCACTTGCCTTCCGGCTTCATCCAGGCCAGCAGCCTGTCGGCAGCCAACCGCAGTTCTTTTTTTAACGTAGTATCTCCCGGGTTGAACAAAAGGATGTTTCCCATGTCCATCATCATGTAGTAAGTAACAGCAATGGGTTCTACATAAGGACCCCATTCTTCTGTAAATCTTTTGCTTTTAGTGAGATAGTATTGCCCTGCTGCCGCACCATGGAAAAAACCGGGCGTATGATCCTGCTGCTCCAGTTTAAAGTTGCGTGCATAAGGCAGGCGGGTTTGTTGCAGTACGCTGTCGCCGGTAACAGCAGCCAGCATCCACATGGCGCCATAATCAGAATTTTTCATGGCATCTTTCTCCGAGCCATATACGCCGCCCAGGTAGGATTGGGCGCCTATCTCCATCCCTTTATAATTCTCAATATTCCACAGCGAGGTTTTATTATCCACCAGGTATTTGTGCATGGATAGTATACGGTTGGTGAGCGATTGCCCCGTTTTTTTCAGTGCCAGGAAATCGTTGAAATGATAGATATCATTCACCGCATGTTTAAACACGCTGTACCAGCCGGCCTGTTGAAGAGTATACCGGAAGGAGAAGTTTACCTTATCCCCTTTCTTCAGCAGGGAACCTTTTTCACCCAGTACAGGATGATAGAGTGTAGGCGTGAGCGTTGCCTTCCGGTTCATGAGGGAAAGACCCAGCAGCCATTCGTTTTGTGTTTTGGTATCTTCTTCCCAGGGATCGCGGCCGGTGCCGGGCGCAGGGATCACTGCCAGGGTAAGGTTGTTTTTTGTTTGCATGAAAGGCGACAAGGTAGCGGCTGTTCTTTCGCGCACAATCACCGGCCTATCGGGAATGCCCTGCATGTAGGCATATGATTTTATAAGATCTTTTTCAATAGCATTACTTTGAAAGTATCCCGGTATGCCCGCCCATGCCAGTTCATTTTCCTGTACAGCCGCCAAAGTTGGTGTTGCCAGTGAGTAATAGCCATCCTCTTTTGCCTGCAGGGACATTTCTACCAGCACATCTCCCGGATACTGTTCATCCAGGCGCCAGGAAGCGATAACAGCAGCTTTGTTGGTTTCCGCTGTGAAGGTAAGTGTGTTGTTATTTTTACTAAAGGAAGATGGATAAAAATAAATAGCTTCACCGGCAGTGTTCATGGGAACCGGTTGCAGCGCTGCATTCCACAAAGGCGTGATGTACCTGTACTGCGATTCAAGAAAGCTGCTCTTTTTACCATCTTTATCATACAGCGTAACGGGCGTATTGCCCGGTTTCTCTTTTGTATATAGCAATGTATATTCCCCGCTCACATGAGGCAGCTGTTGCCCGTGTACAGCAACGTTACCGATGTGCCACTCCCCGTTCCGGTTTACCCAGGAAAGCTGCACCGCGTTATTGCGGAGCGCAGGCGCGGATTGCTGCGCCTGTGCAGATATACAGGCTGCAAAAAACAAGAACCCGGCTGATAATATTTTTCTCAAGAGATTATCTTTTTAATTTACCAAATGCGCAGCCCGTTCCGTTGCCGGGCTGATTTTCACTTTCCGGGATGCCCTCAGAGGAATGAGTGCGGCTAACAGGATCACCACCGCAATACCTGCCACCAGGCCAGCGCTTTTTCCGGAAAAGAAACACAGCCCGAATAACAGTAAAGCAATGAACGAAAGGGAAAAGGCAATTACTCTCAGGCCAAACCTGTTTTGCTTTTTTATTTCCAACTCTTCCTTTTCATCTTTTTCGCGTACCGTTTCCCGGCGTTGCGCCTTCAGTGTTTTAAGCTGTATATATTCATTACTGGTGAGTCCTTTGTAGTAAGCATATACTTCATACAACGCCAGCATAATAAAGGGCAGTACTACTCCCAGCAACATTTCATTGGCACGGCTTAAACCATGTCCTCCTGCCAGCGGGATAATAATTTTAAATACCAGGTTAGTAGCCAGGCTGATACCGGTAATATACAGTGTAGCCTTTCCCGTTAGCCGCTTTGAAAACAGCGCCCATATAGGCGGCGCCAGCAACGGTCCGCCGGTAACGGCGCCTATGCTCAGCGTAAATTCCACGATACCGCCAATGTAAGGCACTATCAAAGCGATGCCTATCATCCCCAACCCGAAGAACCAGGAAGAGATGCGGGCCACGCTCATCAGTTTTTTATCAGAAGCACCGGGGTTGATGGAACCTTTGTAGATATCATTCGTAAATACAGCCGATACTACATTGAGCGCAGTGTTAGCCGATGCCGACGTGGAGAAATACATACCGGTGAGGATAAGGCCCATCAGCCCGGCCGGCAACACGTGCTGGCACATCATAAGATAGGCGTTCTCCGTTTCCAGTCCCTGCAAACCAGGATTAATGCTTTTATACAACATAGGCGGCAGCATCCAGAGTATGGGACTGATAATGTACAACCCCGCAAAAAGGTAAGCCACTTTCGATGCAGAGCGCGGCACATCCACGCTGGTATAACGCTGTACAAACGTCCAGTTGCCGCCTATATAAAAAACATGGTACAAGGCAAAGGCCAGAATAAAGCCCCAGGTGTATTCTCCATTCACTACGCTGAAAAATCCTTCGGGGGAAAAATGTAAAAAATGTTGTACGCCGCCGGAGGCGTCAAATGCCAGCGGTATAATGATCAGTATAGCTGCAGTGAGGATCACAAACTGTAAGATATCCGTTACCATTACCGCCCATAAGCCGCCTACAGCGGTGTAGGCAATCATGAACAAGCCCAGCACCACCGTGCTTGGCATCAGCGGCAGCCCCAGCGAAGCGCTCACCAACCTGGCTACGGAATACAACACGGAGCCTTTAATGAGCAGCGACACTACCATGAAAATGTAGATATAGATCTTCTGCACTTCCACACCCAGTCGCTCCCTGATAAACTCCGCAGCAGTGAGATTGCCGGTGGCCTTCCACCGGGGCGCCAGGTAAAGTCCTGTCACCAGTCCGCCGATACACATGGTCCATTGTATGGTGATGGCCACCCATCCGTATTTATAAGCAATTGATCCCCATGCTACAAAAGTGCCGGCTGAAAAGAAGCTCATAAAAAGCGACAACCCGCCTATAAACCAGGGCACTGATTCGCCGGCGGCAAAAAAGGACTTGAGGTTTCTCCCTGTACGGGAAAAGGAGAAACCCACCAGCATAATAAATAGGGAAAATACAATAATGACCGATGTATCGATTACAGTGTTCATCAAATGTGTCCGTTTAACCCCCTGCTTTTCCGCTATGGGGTGATAGTTAAAGTAAGTTCTTTCGTAGTTCTTTTTTCACCGTTGTAACGCACCGCAGATGCGTCAAATGTCACTTTATAAGTGCCCGGTTTCGTATACACATACTGATAAGCTGGTAAGGTAGTGCTGATATTCTTCAGGGCAATACCAGCGTCCGGTTTAACCGAAAAAGGATCAAATCCTTTGGTGATCACCCAGTCTTCATTATCATCCGCATCCAGGGTACCGCCATACATCAGCAGTTGCACAGTGGTAACGGACCATACATTGGCGGGGTTTTTAAAGTCGAACGCCTTCCACCCGGCGGTAGATAAAACGGCCAGCGGCGACACTACCCCATCTTCAGAAATATTATTGGCTTCAAACGTCCGGATCACCCAGCGATTCTGTCCCTTCGGCTTTTTATAATCCGTATACTTAAAAGCAACATAAATACGGGCGGCGGTATTCTTCGGGTCGGCAAATTCTTTCAGGCTGATAGTGCCCGATGGCGTATTGTCCTGCCCGGTGGAAAAAACAGCCCGGTCGGAAATATCTGTCCACGTAGCGGCCCTCACACTGGCGGTATCGCCGGCCCCGTTGTAGTTGCCGGATACCAGCAGCTGCAGGTTCTTATAGATCACACCATATTGTACAAGCGATTTAAAATTGATCTGCAGGTCATTTTCTGCGGTGGTCCGGGTCCGGAACTCATATATATGACCGGGCTCACCAGAGTAAAAAACAATATTATCCGGGTTACCGGTAAAGTTAAAGGTAACGGTATCTCCCACTTTGTAAGTAAGCGAGGAAGTAGCCACCTCCAGTGATGGTGTTTCTACTTTCACCTTGGAACAGGAGATAAATATAATAACAATGATCAACAGGTATATTGAATTTCGCATATTAAAATTTTTTGACCCGGTGTTACCAACCCTTGTTTTGTTCTGCCAGGTGGTTAATGGTAGTTTCTGTATTAGGAATGGGAAACAGTACATTCCTGGCTGTTGTATTCTTTGCGGCATTACCGGAATACTTCCAGGCAGAAGGTGCGGTAGCGGCTACTTCAGCGGCGAGCGACTGCATACTGGATAAATATAATCCCCAGCGGATCAGGTCGTGTTTACGCGCTCCTTCAAAACAAAGTTCCCTGGCCCTTTCATCCTGGATGGCAGTGAGGAAGTCGTTTTTACCAAGACCGGCAGGCAGATCCACCGTTGCATCCGGTGTGGCGGCCGGTTTGCCGTAGCCTCTTCTTCTTACCATGTTAATGGCATTGTAGGCATCTGCAACCGGGCCGTTCACGGCGTTCTCTGCTTCTGCTTTCATCAGCAACACATCGGCGTAACGGATCACGGGGAAGTTAGTGGAATTATACGACCTGTTTTTTGGCACCTGTGTTTCATATTCACGGCGCCATTTACCGGCAGTACGTTCATAGATCTGTGTGGCAGTATAAGCTACTTTTGAAACCGAGCCGTTCACAATAGCATATTTATATGGCGCAATGTTCCAGTCGCGCCGCTTATCGCTCTCCTCATACAGGTTGTACATCCTGGCAGTTGGGTGTATAGGTCCGTTGGAATAACCTACATTGTCATCCGGCGATTCCAGGCCGTTTTCAATACCCACGCCACCGGCCAGTTGTGTGGATCCCTGCTGGTTGCCATACATGCCTACTTCCCAGATGCACTCACCCGGTTCGTTGATGTCTTTGGAGTGATTAATAAAGATAGCGCTGTAATCAGGATTCAGCGAGTGCTTGCCGGAAGCGATCACTTTGTTCACATAGGTCAATGCATCCGCATACTTCGATACATCTTTCAACGGCTCGCCTGCCATAGTGAGGTATACTTTTGCCAGTATAGCCTGAACGGTGGTAGTGGTAACCCTTTCATTGTTGCTGTAGGTACTGATATCGTTCACCAGTGGCTCCGCTGCTTTCATATCGCTTACAATGGCGGCATATACCGCTGCTACGGAAGAGCGGGGCAGTGCGGGTTCTACGGGCGATTTCGTGGATGATAATTTTAATGGCACACCGCCGAAATTATCTACCAGTATAAAATAATAATAAGCTCTTAAGAAAAGCGCCTGTCCTTTTATGGCAGCTCTTTTCTTTTCATCCATGGTGGGCCGGTCTATATTTTCGAGTAGCAGGTTGGCGCGATCAATGCCCTGGTACACTACTTCCCAGAGTTTGCCCACATCCAGCTGACCGGCGTCAAACTCCATCACCTTTAAA
>NZ_DATMTE010000482.1:0-21562 GCF_035564935.1 Chitinophaga sp.
TCCGGGATTTAAATGGCCGCTTTGGTTTTTACTGGTCGATTCTTTCATTTCTGGTATGAGTTCAACATTGCGTATAAATCAAAAATAGGCAGAATTTCCCTTTTCTTAGCAGCAGGCGCTTTCACGGCAGGATTTGCATTACTGCCTGTTCTTTTATATCTTATGCGGTCATATAATATTCGAAGCGTTCCTGAAATAATATGACTATGCTTAACTATCCACTGAAAAAACATCTCTCCAAAAACTTAAAAAAACTTGCTACAGCCGTGCTGTTCAGCAGCTATGGCTTATTGCCTGCTGTTGCACAGCAAAAACCCAACATAGTGATCTTCCTTTCCGACGACCTGAATCAACAGGATGTGGGATGTTATGGCAACAGCGATATCAAAACCCCCAACATGGATCTGCTTGCTGCGGAAGGAATGCGGTTTAACAACGCTTATGCCGCATCGCCCATATGCACGCCTTCCAGGAGCGCTATGTTCACCGGGCTGTACCCATTCCGTAACGGGGCGCAGATGAATCATTTCACCGTAAGGCCCAATACCAGGAACCTGCCACAGTTCCTGCAACAGCTTGGATACAGGGTGGTCATCTCAGGGAAAACAGATGTATTCCCTCTTCATAATTTTCCGTTTGAAATAATCGGGGAAGAATTTGGGAAATACCTTCCCATCGAAAACCGCCTGGATCGTAAAAAGGAAACGGTTCATATGATAGCAGATCATTTCAGGAACCGGCCGGAGCAGCCTATTTGCCTGATTGTTGCGCCCTGGGTGCCTCATGTGCCCTGGTTTCCCAACCGGGATTTTGATCCTGCAAAATTAAAAATACCCGATTACCTGGCCGATACCAAAGCTACCCGCAAAGCGCTGGCTGCCTATTATCAAAGCATCCAGGAAGCAGATAAAATGTTGGGAGAAGTACTGCAAACCATCGATCAATCAGGTAAAAAAGATAACACGGTAGTGATGTTCCTGTCGGATCAGGGCGCACAGTTCCCTTCTGCGAAATGGTCGGTATATGCCCAGGGATTAAGGGTGCCGCTGATCGTGAGATGGCCGGGCAAAGTTAGTGCCGGCGCAGTTTCCGATGCACTTGTTTCGCTGGTTGATCTAACACCTACGCTGATAGACCTGGGAGGCGGAAAGGAGATAAAGGAGCTGGATGGTAAATCATTTAAAGCCGTAATGCTGCATAATGCAAAAAGCCAGCATCCTTACATTTTTGCGGAAACATCTATGGAACCTCATTTCTGGTATAATTATACACCATCACGCACTGTTATTACCGGCGATGGCTTTCATTATATCCGGAACTATCATCCGGGGCTTCGTTTTATCACGCACATTGATAAAGCAGAACGGAATGAATTTTATTTTGATACCTGGGAAGCTGATGCGGAAACCAGTACCAGAACTAAATTCCTGCTGGACCGCTACAGCTATCATCCACCGGAAGAACTTTTCAACCTGGCGGCAGACCGTAACGAGTTCCAGAACCTTGTAGCCAATCCCGCTTACTATAGCAAGGTAAAAACCCTGGAAGCGCTGCTGGATAAAGAATTAAAGAGACAGGGAGAAACCGGGGAGATGATAAAAGCAGGAACATTGCCCGGGTTCTTTGATCAGGGTTATACCATCCGGCAAAGTATGGGCGCCTCTGATCTTTCTTTTAACAGGAAGAAATGGAACCCCGACACGCTGATCATTACCGCTTATCTCGACAGCATTGATAAGGGAGGCGTGGTATGTGATTATTTCAACAATTTCAAACTATATGCGCATGAGCATAAAATAGGCATGGTGCTGGCGGATAACACTGTAGTAGAAAGCCAGCTAATTCCTGCAAACGGGGGACAACTGTTTTTTAGCTTGTCTAAAGAAGGCGCTCTTGAGATCCGCTTTAATCATCAAACTATTTTAAAGAAAACAGTAAAAGGTGGTTTAACAAAAATTAAAGCAGGATATGTTACCTGCGGTAAGATACAGGGAGAAGAAATGAAGGGTCCTCTTCAAACCTACCAGGGAACAATCAGCGACTTAAGATTTACTATGAATCAATTATCGGCGCAGCCATAAAACCACCGGGGTACCGGTGATCTTATGGCTTTTTATTGTTACCATTTTATCTGCAGTTCGGTGCGCCTGTTCTGCTTATACTCGTCTTCCTTACACGGCACGCCATCTTTACAGCCGTTCACAGGATCACGCTCTCCTTTATTGCTGTAGTAGAGCCTTTTAGGATCTATACCCGCATTCACCAGGTAGTCAATTACTGCGTAACAACGCAATGCCGACAGATCGGTATTGTACTGGTCTGAACCACGGCTATCTGCAAACGAAGCGATCACGATGCGCCAGTTTGGATGGCGTTTCAGCACTGCCGCTACCTGGTCCAGGATCTTCCGGGATTCTACGAGCAGCGAGGCGCTGTTGTAGTTATATAAGAACTTCAGTTGTTCCAGTTGCTGCTTATCTGTTTCTTCTTCCGCCGTATGTTTTTTCTCTACCAAACCTGGCCGCCCGCCCGTTACAGGTGTGGCGTTATGCTCTGTAACAACCTGCGGTGGCTGGTTGCCATTAAGCCTGTTAAAGTAATCGGCATCTGAGAAGAAGTAAATATCATCCTTACCCATGCCACCCGGTTTATTGGAAGCCAGGTATCCTTCATAACCGTTGCGTTTCAATATCAATCCTATATCATCAGCCCCGGAGTTAAAGGGTAATTTCATATTCTGCGGTACTTCCCAACTGGTCTTCGCTCCTTTTACCCGGTAGATATCATAACCTCCCATTCCTGCATATCCCCTGCTGGAGAAATAAAGAATACCTTCTTCATTAACGGTGGGGAACGTTTCCGCCGCTACTGTATTTACCTGGCTGCCGCAATTAACGGGTGCGCCCCAGGCGCCATCGGCCTGCTTTTCGGCGTACCAGATATCAGTTTGCCCCTGTCCTCCCGGGCGGTCGGATACAAAATAAAGTATATCGCCATCAGCGCTTAGCACCGCATGACTGGAAGAATATCCTTCCATGTTAATGCCGGGCATCAGTACCGGAGTAGTCCATTTGCCATCCTTTTTTACCGACTGGTAGATCTGCAAATGGCGGACGCCATTCACGAGCCCTTTGCCTGTAACAGGTACACCCTTTTGTATGTTGATAGTGGCGTAGAGGGTATCTTCACCGCTGCTAAGACATACCGGGCCAATATGATAGTCATATTTTCCCAGCAGTGCAGGCGCCAGTTCTTCCAGGTATGAATTGGCATTGCCAATAGCGTATTGCTGGTAAATGTATGCTTTGTAATAAGGCTGTTCGGTGCGTTTGTCGGTAGCAGGGTGCGCCTCGGACCCGTTGTTCAATGACAGGGAACGGTACCCGTTTGACATCAGCAGCAATCCTTTCTTTACTACCCCGCTCACCAGGTCTGAACCGTAAGTGTTAAGTTCTTTAAGTGGTTTTAATTGTACAGCGGCGGCCTGTTTAAGCCATACAACTGCACTGTCGCAGCCCTGCAGGGCAATATTCTTTAATTGAATACTATCCGCATTGGACGTGGTGAACAACGCATACTGCTGCTTTGCGGCATCATACTGTTCCTGTTGCCGCAGCACTTCTCCATAAGCAAAATAAGCAGCCGCCGGATGGCCCGGTCTACTTATAATCTCCTGGTATATATCTGATGCTTCTTTATAGTAACCGATCTCCTGGTAACTATGCGCCATTTTCATCAGCTGATCCACGGGCATCTTTTTTCCCTTGTTACGGGCGATCCTGTTATAGAGCGCTCCTGCTTCTGCATACTGTTGCCTGGCGTATGCGGCATTGGCTAACTGCGACAAGCTTTTCTGCTCCTGGCTATACACCTTGAAGATACTCGACAACATCAGCGGGATAATAATTATACAACGTCTCATACGGGTAGTAACTAAGTTTTAAAAATACCGGGGGTTCTTTACAGTGAAATTTTTCGAAGGGATTAAAAAGCCTAATGATATTTCATGCGATCCTCCCTGGTAACCCGCCATTTTATTAATACTCAGATCGTAAGAATAGCCGATACGCAGGTTTTCTGTAGCGTAAAACTCCACCATCACACTGGCGGCATCCAGTTCTGTCAGGTCTTTTTGCAGGTTGGTTTTATTCCAAAGGCCTACACCGGTGCGATAGGAAGCGCCTGCCCACAGCTTTTCACCAATTAACAGGAAGGCATTGATGTCTACATTGGTAGGCCCTTTAAAATCTTCTTTAATAAGGATAGAAGGTTTCAGCTGCAAGCCCTCACTCAGTGGAAACATAGCGCCTGTAGTAATATACAGGTGCTGTGTTTTCCGGATGGTAGCATAATTGTTCCCTTTCCAGTTATACCGCGTAGCATCGGTATAAAGGGAAAACAGGTCCATTACGGAAGCTCCTGCATAAAAGCGGGAAGTGTAGTAATAGATCCCGAAGCGGGCATCCGGTATCCACACACTCTTTTTACCCAGGGGTATGGCCGAGTCGTCATTATCGGTGTATTGCAGGGCTGTACCATCAATGGAGTACTGGGTAACGCCCCCTCCCAGGCCGAAGCAAAGCCGGCGTGTGCCTTCATCGTCCAGCGGGATCCGGTAAGCGTAAGAACCATAAAGCGATAATGCTTCCTGCGGCCCCAGTTTATCATATAGCAGTTGCAGCCCCAGCCCCACCTTATTGTCGCTGGCGGGCGTTACCCCGTCTACCGATACACCGCCTGTACGCGGCGCACCGGGAAACCCGGCCCACTGATGGCGGTAAACGGTGTTCACGTACAAGTCTTCCTTATAACCTGCATAGGCGGGGTTAATACTTAACCCGTTGAACACATACTGGCTGAACTGTATGTTCTGTTGCGCCACTCCGCGCATCCCTGTTGCCAGCAGTATCACCATTAGTCCTGCTCTGAGTACTGTTTGCATCTTTTACACTTTTTTTGTAGCAGATATTATTTTGTTTTTTACCGCAGTATTGTTATCCAGCCTTTATACTTTTTGATGCCATCCGGTTTTCTTACCTCCAGTATATAGTAGTAAGTACTTTCGTTCAGGTTAGAACCGTTCCAGTCGTTGCGGTAATCTTTGGATTGGTACACCTGTCCGCCCCAGCGGTTGAAGATATACAGCGTTGAACCCGGGTATTTTTCCAATCCGCCGATGATGAACCTTTCGTTCTTGCCATCGCCGTTCGGTGTGATCACGTTCGGGAACAACAGGTCTGATCCTTCCACTCCCACAGCGGATACGCCTGTGTTATTTGTACTATCGGCATCCGGCATATTTGTACTGTAAGCAGTAGCTTCATTGATCAGCTGTCCGCCTTCTATTACGCGGGAGGTTAGCGTCATTTGAACGGTGGCTCCCGCTGCCAGGTTGCCAATATTCCATTCTACCAGTTTAGTGGCTGGAGTTACCACTACTTCTCCCCTTTCGGCGGAAGTATGAGAAGGCACATCCAGCTGTACCGGCAGGCGGTCTTCAGCTTTCACGGAAGTCATTGCCACATTGCCTGCATTCCTTACGGTGATGCGGTAAGTGAGGTTCTGTCCCATGCGGTACGGTCCTGTTACCGGCGCCACTATTTCCTTGGTTACGATCAGGTCACCGGTATATTTATCGGTGTCGGTGATCGTTACAGTGGCTTCACCGGTACTGCCTTTTGTGAAGGCGTAGCTGGCCGATTGTCCGCCGGTAAGCATGAACACCACTGTTTCAGGGGATTCTACTTCGCTGTCGTTCAGCACACTAACGGGAACGGTTACACTGCCGGCGCCCGCAGGGATGGTAACAGTGCCGGTAATGGCCGTGTAGTCTGCATCCGGTGTGGCAGTGCCGCCAATCATGTATTGTATGGTGATGGGTTCTGCTGTGCGCTTGCCACTGACCAGGCTGATGGTGAACGCTCCGTTTACGTCCGGTTCGGTGGCGTCTGGTTTGCTGGCGGTAACAAGCAGGTTCAGGTTAGTGTGATCATCGTCTGCAATGGTTACAGTGGCAGTGCTGTTAGCGCCGGTTGTGTAACTCATACGGGCCGATTCGCCACCGGTAATGGTGAGCACTACCGTTTCTGCCGGTTCTACCAGGTCGTCATCTGTTACGGTTACCGGTATCACTACGCTTGACTGGCCCGCAGGAATCACTACCGTGCCGGTGAGGGCGGTGTAATCGTTGCCTGCAGTGGCGGTTCCGGCAATGGTATAAGTAACCGTGATATCTGTTACAGGTATCTTACCGCTGGCCAGGCCGATGGTGAATGCTCCCGGTGTGGAAGGCTCAGCTGCATTTGGCGTTGTAGCGCTTACGGTCATATCCATATTCACGTTGTCATCGTCTGCTATATTCACGGTAGCGGTACTGTTGCTGCCTGGCGTGAACACAAGGCCTGTAGCGGTGCCACCGGTTCCTGTGACGATCACTGTTTCAGTTCCTTCTATCAGCTGGTCATCGGTTACGGTCACCGGTATGGTGACGCTGTTCTGACCTGCCGGGATCACTACGGTGCCGGTGAGGGCAGTGTAATCCGCGCCACCTTGGGCAGTACCTGCTATGGTGTAGCTGGCGGTGATGTCCACAGCTGCGGTAACACCGGTTGGGAGACCAATAGTGAAGCTGCCGTTGGTAGCTGGTTCTGCACCGTCAGCATTTTTGGTGATGTTCAGTACCAGGTTGCTTTCATCATCGGTGATATTTACCGTAGCGCTGCCACCGGTGGTGAAGGTAAAGTGGGCAGCACTTGCACCGGTTGGTGTCAGGATCACTGTTTCTGTACCTTCTATCACCTGGTCGTCTGTAACGGTTACCGGTATGGTAACGCTGTTCTGTCCGGCCGGTATCACTACGGTACCTGTGAGGGCGGTGTAATCCGCACCCGGTGTAGCCGTACCCGTTATGGTGTAGTTCACCGTCACATCTTCTGATGAAGTAATGCCTGCCGGCAGACCGATGGCGAAGTTGCCGTTAGTGGCAGGTTCTGCGCCGTCTGCACCTTTGGTAGCGGTTACTACCATGTTGGCTGGTGTGCTGCTTTCATTATCAGTGATATTTACGGTAGCATTACCATTACCCGCGAAAGTGAAGTGGGTGGCAGTACCGCCGTTGAGCGTGGCTATTACTGTTTCTGTTACTTCTATGATCTGGTCATCCGCAACCACTACGGGAACGGCTACACTGTTCTGACCTGCAGGTATTACTACGCTACCCGTGAGGGCGGTATAGTCTGCACCGGCAGTAGCGGTACCCGCTATGGTGTAGTTAACAGTGATCGCTTCAGAAGAGGTGATACCTGCAGGCAGGCTCACTTTAAAGCTACCGTTGGTAGATGGTTCAGCACCGTCTGTATCTTTGGCGATGGTCAGTGCCAGGCTGGCCGGTGTAATGCTTTCATCATCGCTGATGTTTACGGTTGCATTACTGTTGCCGGTGAAGCTGAGGCTGGTAGAAGTTCCACCATTCAATGTCATGATCACGCTTTCGGTTACCTCAATTATCTTATCATCTTTTACGGTTACCGGAACGCTTACGCTGTTCTGACCCGCAGGGATGGTGATGGTTCCCGTGATGGCGTTGTAGTCTGTACCACTGGTTGCAGTACCGCTTATGGTATAGTTCACCTGGATGTTTTCAGATGTAATAATACCGGCAGGCAGGCTAATACTAAAGCCTCCATTTGTTGATGGCTCTGCGGCATCAGTTGTTTTCACAATTCCCAGGATGCGGTTAGCGGCGGTGTTTTCATCATCTGTGATGTTTACGGTAGCTGTGCCGCCACCGGTGAATGCAAAGCTGGTGGATGTACCGCCAGTGAGCGTCATATTCACTGTTTCGGTATTTTCCAGGATCAGGTCACTGAGCACCGGTACTGGTACGGTAACGCTGTTCTGTCCGGCCGGGATCACTACGGTGCCGCTGAGGGCCGTGTAATCTGCGCCGCTGGTAGCGGTACCGTTGATAGTGTAATTCACCGTAACTGCTTCTGATGAAGCCAGGCCTGCAGGCAGGCTAATGGTGAACTCACCGTTTGTGGCAGGTTCTGCAGCATTCCTGGTGGCCGTTACTGCGAGTACGCGGTTAGCCGTTGTGTTATCGTCATCCAGGATATTTACGGTAGCATTGCCGCTGCCGGTGAAAGTAAAGTTGGCAGAGGTTCCGCCGGTGAGCGTTGCCACCACGGTTTCTGTATTTTCTATCAGTTTATCGTCGATCACCGGTACCTGAACAGTAATGCTGTTCTGACCTGCAGGTATCACTGCTGAAGTGCTCAGGGCAATGTAGTCTGTACCTGCGGTAGCGGTACCGCCTGTTGTATAGTTTACTGTCACGTTCTCAGCTACTGTAATACCGGCCGGGAGACTGATAGTGAATGATCCGGCTGTAGATGGCTCTGATGCGTCGGCAGTTTTTGCTATACTGAGCACCCTGTTAGCCGCAACGTTGTCATCATCTGTAATATTCACTGTAGCATCGCCTGTGCCTCCTGCGGTGAATGTAAAGCTGGTGGATGTTCCGCCGGTTACCGTTAACAGTACTGTTTCCGTTTGTTCAATCACCTTGTCGTCTGCCACCATCACTGGTACGGCTACACTATTCTGGCCTGCAGGGATGGTGATCACCCCGGTGATAGCAGAATAATCTGTACCGGCAGTAGCGGTGCCTCCTATCGTGTAATTAACAGTGATATCTTCGGTAGCAGTAACCCCGGCAGGCAGGCTAATGCTGAAGTTGCCGTTTGTAGCCGGTTCCGCAGCATCAGCGGTATTGGTTACCAGCAGTACGCGGTTGGCAGCCGTGTTATCATCGTCGGCAATATTTACGGTAGCATTACCGCTTGTTGTGCTGGCAGCGAATACGAAGCTGGTGGATGTACCGCCTGTAACTGTCATGATCACAGTTTCATTGCCTTCAATGATCTGGTCGTCTGTTACGGTTACCGGTACGGCTACGCTGTTCTGACCGGCAGGTATCACTACTGTACCGGTGAGGTTTGCATAATCGGTACCATTCACCGCGGTGCCTGTAATCGCGTAATTCACGGTGATATCTTCCGCAGCGGTGATACCGGCAGGCAGGCCTACATTGAAGTTGCCGTCCGTGCCTGGTTCTGCGCCGTCTGCCGTTCTGCTCACCTGTATTACACGGTTGGCAGCGTTATCATCGTCATCATTAATATTCACGGTAGCATTACCGTTGGTGGCGCTGGCGGTGAAAGTGAAGCTGGTAGAAGTACCACCGGTAAGTGTGAGGATCACGGCTTCAGTTGTTTCAATCACCTGGTCGTCGATCACACTCACTGGCACGGCTACACTATTTTGTCCGGCAGGGATCACCACGGTGCCACTGAGGGCATTGTAGTCTGTTCCGCTCAGTGCGGTACCTGCTATGGTATAATTTACGGTAATATCTTCGGCCGGGGTTACTCCAGCAGGCAAACTGATAGTAAAGCTACCGTTTGTACCAGGTTCAGCAGCATTACCTGCATTGCTTACACTCAGCATTCGGTTGGTCGCTGTGTTATCGTCATCTGCGATATTCACGGTGGCGTTTCCGCTGGTGCTGCTTGCCGCGAGCGTAAAGCTGGTGGAGCTGGCCCCTGTGGCTGTCAATATTACTGTTTCAGTATTTTCTATGATCTGGTCGTCGATCACATTTACGGTTACCGGTACACTGTTCTGACCAGCCGGGATCACTACGGTTCCACCGAGAGCGGTATAATCAGTTCCACCGATGGCGGTACCGCCTGTGGTGTAGCTAACGGTGATGTCTTCTGATGCGGTATACCCTGCAGGCAGACCAACGGTAAACGTTCCATTGGTGGCTGGTTCTGCACCGTCCACAGGGTTGGTTACGTTGATAACCAGGTTAGCCGCAACATTGTCGTCATCGGCAATATTCACCGTAGCGTTACCGCTGGTAGCGCTGGCCGTGAAGCTGAAGCTGGTGCTGGTGCCGCCTGTAAGCGTGAGTATCACGGCTTCAGGAGTTTCAATCACCTGGTCGTCGATAACCGGCACTGGCACGGTTACACTATTGTCACCTGCCGGGATAATCACTGAACCAGTCAGCGCGGTGTAATCTTTCGCGCTGGTGGCAGTACCACCGATGGTATAATTCACCGTGATATCTTCTGTTGCAGCGATACCTGCAGGCAGGCTGATGGTGTATAAGCCATTGGTGCCCGGTTCTGCGGCGTCGGTGGTTTTCACCACGCTCAGCACGCGGTTGGCCGCGGTGTTATCGTTGTCTGTAATATTCACAGTATCCTTGCCGTTGGTGGCGCTGGCAGTAAGTGTGAAGCTGGTGGAAGTACCGCCGGTCAATGTCATGATCACGGTTTCTGTAGGCTCGATCAACTGGTCGTCCTGTACCGGCACTGATACCGCCACACTATTATCACCTGCGAGGATCACTGCTGTGCCTGGGAGCGCGGTGTAATCCGTGCCACTGGTAGCTGTACCTGCTGTAGTATAGGTAACGGTGATGTCTTCGGCTGCGGTATATCCTGCAGGCAAACTGATACTGAAGGATCCGTTGGTGCCGGGTTCAGCAGCGTCGCCATTGTCGGTAACAGCCAGTACCAGGTTGGCAGCTACGTTATCATTATCCGTGATATTTACGGTAGCATTACCGGTACCTGTAAAGGTAAAGCTGGAAGATGAGCCTCCCGCGAGGGTAGCTATTACCGTTTCTGTATTCTCAATGATCTTATCATCGCTGACAATAACGGGGATGGCTACACTATTATCACCTGCCGGGATCACTACGGTTCCGGTTAAGGCGGTATAATCGTCACCGGCGGCAGCTGTACCTGTTATGGTATAGTTCACCGTAATGTCTTCAACTGCAGTAACATTTGCAGGCAGGCTTACGCTGAAGGCGCCGTTGGTACCCGGTTCGGCAGCATCGGTTGTTTTGCTGATACCCAGTACCAGGCTGGCCGGGTTAATGGCCTCGTCATCTGTAATGTTCGCCGTAGCGGTGCCGTTGGCGCCGTCCGGTAACAGGTTGAAGCTGGTGCTGTTACCTCCTGTTATGGTTACCACCACTGTTTCTGTATTCTCAATGACCTGGTCATCTTTTACTATTACCGGCAGACTGATGCTGTTCTGGCCTGCAGGCAGTACAATGGAATTACCGATAGAAGTGTAATCATCGCCGCTGGTTGCAGTACCGGATACGGTATAGTTCACCGTAATATCCTGCGATGCCCTGTACCCGGTTGGCAGGCTGATGGTGAATGCAGCGTTGGTAGATGGTTCCGCTCCGTCTGCATCTTTGGTAATACTCAACACGAGAGCAGCTGGTATATTGTCGTTGTCTTCAAGATCCATGGAAGCAGTACCGCTGGTAGTGCTGGCCGTGAAGCCAAAGTTGGCGCTGGCGCCGCTGTTCAGTGTCATGATCACTTTCTCGGTGCCTTCAATGATCTGATCATCGGTTACAGTTACCGGTACCACCACACTGTTCTGGTTAGCAGTAATCACTGCTAAGCCGGAGAGGTTAATATAATCGGTGCCATTCACTGCAGTACCCGTGATGCCATAATTCACTGCTACATTTTCTGCAACAGTAACACCTGTGGGCAGGCTGATACGGAATGCACCGTTGGTAGATGGTTCTGCCGCATCGGTGGTCCTGATCACACTCAGCACCAGGTTAGCCGGTACGTTGTCATCATCTGCAATGTTCAGGGTGGCGCTGGCATTGGTTGTGCTGGCCGTGTAGGCAGCGATGCCGGAGGTACCACCGGTGATGGTCGTGATCACCGTTTCCGTATTTTCAATCACCTGGTCATCTTTCACATTCACGGGAACGGATACACCGTTTTGTCCGGCAGGTATGATCACCGTACCGCTCAGCGCCGTATAGTCGTCGCCGGTAGTAGCGGTACCTGTAGTATTATAACTTACGGTGATAGGCGCCGATGCGGTGTAACCGGTTGGCAAACTGATACGGAACGAGCCGTTGGTGCCAGGTTCTGCGGCATCTTTTGTTTTGGCTACACTGAGTACACGGTTGCCCGCGATATCATCATCATCTGCAATATTTACAGTAGCATTACCATTGGTTGGGCTGGCCGTGAACACAAAGGCCGGGGAGCTGCCGCCTGTAACAGTGAGTATCACTGTTTCTACTCCTTCAATAATCTTGTCGTCGGAAACGGTAACGGGCAGGTCTACACTATTCTGATCTGCCGGTAATACTATGGAACCGGAAAGGGTAGCATAGTCTGTTCCGTTGATGGCGGTACCGCTGATGGTATAATTTATGGTTACCGGTTGTGCGGATTTAACATTCGCCGGCAAACTAAAGGTAAATGCACCATTAGTACCTGGTTCTGCAGCATCGGTTTTCTTGGTGACGCTGATCACCTGGTTAGCAGCGGTGTTGTCATTGTCGGCAATGTTCACCGTAGCTGTACTGTTGCCGCTTGCAGGTGTAAAGTTAAAGCTGGTGCTTGTGCCACCGGTGAGGGTAAGCGTTACGGTTTCTGTTCCTTCTATTATGTCGTCGTCGGTTACAGTCACCGGAATGGTAACCTTAGGTGCACCGGCCGGTATGGTCGCCGTACCCGACAGGGCAGCATAGTCGGTGCCAGCGGTAGCGGTACCTGCTATCGTATAGTTGACGGTGATGGTTTCCGATGATGTATAACCTACCGGCAGGCTGATGGTAAATTCCCCGTTTGTTACCGGTTCTGCGCCGTCAGCGCTGTTGGTTACCAACAACACTTTATTGGCGTCAGTATTGTCATCATCTGCAATATTCAACGTGGCATTGTTACCAGCCGGATCAGCACTATACGTGAAGGAGTTGCCGTCTGTACCACCGTTGAGGTTTAGTATAGCCGTTTCCGTATTCTCAATGATCTTATCATTTGTTACCGTCAGTGGTAAGGTAATGCTGTTACTATTTGCCGGTAATGTAATAGTAAAGATGGTGTAATCGGTATTACGCGTTGCTGTACCGGTCATGGTATACGACAGCGTTGTATTGGCGCTGGAAGTATAACCCGCAGGCAGGCTCACCGTAAATGCCCCGTTGGTATTCGGTTCTGCGGCATCGGTGGTTTTCACCACTTTCAGTACCTGGTTGGCAGCAGTGGCATCATTATCCGCAATGTTCACGGTAACGTCATCGTTAGCCAGATCCGGCGGGAAGATAAAGGCGTTACCGCCGCCATCTGTAGCGCTACCGGACAACAGCGTGAAGGTCATGGTTTCGGTAGGCTCAATGATCTGGTCGTCCTTTACCTTGAGCGCTACCGATATAGCGTTGGTATTGGGCGGGATCACCACACTGCCCATTGTTTCGTAATCCAAACCGGATACAGCAGTACCGGATATACGATACCCTACTGTAACAGCCCATGCAGAAGTGGCCACACCAGCCAGCTTCACAGTGAAGGAGCCGTTGGTGCCAGGTTCCGCTGCATTGCTGCCGCTGATTACCTGTAACGGCGTACTACTGGCAGCGTTGGCATCTATAATATTCACTACCGCTCCGTTACCGGAAGGATCTATGGTAAATGGATAACTGGCCGAAGCAGCGCTGGTGAGGGTTAGTATCACTGTTTCAGGTCCTTCGATCGCACCGTCGTTGCCAGCGTCTACATCTATATACACTTCGTTAGCGCCGGCAGGGATAACAATGTTCCCGCCAGACAGGCCCAGGAAATTATAGTCGATTCCAATGTCAGCTGTTCCGTCTGTAGGGCTAACCGGGGGGACAAATCCAATCACCACATCTTCGGAGCTGGTAACGCCCGGCGGCAGGGAAATCCTGTACCGGCCGTTAGTACCGCCTTCTATGGCATCGGAAACTTTGGTGAGCAACACAATATTGCTGTTAGCAACATGATCATTATCGCTGATATTTACTGTAGCGGAACCTCCTCCACCTGCAACGGTATAATTGAACTGTGTATCATTTCCACCGGAGATATTCAGGATCACGGTTTCAGTTGGCTCAATCACTGTATTATCTATCACAGCAACGGGAACGGATATACCGTTCTGACCCGCAGGTATGATGATGGTACCGGTGATGGCGCGGTAATCTGTACCAGGAGTAGCGGTACCGGCGCCTATACTATATGTTACCTGTATATCCCTGGCCGCTGTAATACCAGCAGGCAGACTCACCTTGAAGCTGCCATTGGTAGCAGGTTCTGCGGCGTCGGCTGTTTTGGTAACAGCCAGTACCTGGTTGGCAGCGGTATTATCATCGTCTGCAATATTCACAGTGGCATTGCCATTGGTAGTGCTGGCAGTATAAGTGAAGTTACTGCTGGATCCACTGCCTACTGTAAGGATCACCGTTTCTGTACCTTCTATGATCTGGTCATCGGTAACGGTTACGGGAACGTCTACACTATTCTGGCCGGCAGGAATAACAGCTGTGCCGGTAAGGGCAGTATAATCAGTGCCACCTGTGGCTGTACCGCCTATGGTATAGGTGACGTTAATGTCTTCTGATGGTAACATACCAGCAGGTAAACTAATGGTAAACGCACCATTGGTACCCGGTTCTGCGGCGTCGCTCTTATTGGTAACGCTCAGAATACGGTTAGCCGGTGAGTTTTCATCATCGGTGATATTTACGGTTGCGTCAGTATTGACAGGACTAACGGTATAAGTAAAGCCTGTGCTGGTACCACCGGTGAGCGTCATGATCACGGTTTCGGTGTTTTCCACCACCTGGTCGTTGATCACACTCACTGGTACGGATACACTTCCGTCTCCGGCCGGCAGGATTACTGTGCCCGACAACGCGGTATAGTCTGTGCCGCTGGTGGCGGTACCCGCTATAGTATAGCTGATAGTAATTGGCGCTGCTGCCGTGTAGCCTGCAGGCAAACTGATAGTAAAGGCGCCGTTGGTGCCTGGCTCTGCGGCATCACTGTCTTTCAACACACTCAGTACCTGGTTGGCGGCTATGTTATCGTCGTCCAGGATATTAGCGGTCGCGCTATTGCCGGTAGTACCGGCGGTGAAGGCGAAGCTGGTGCTGGTGCCTCCTGTAAGCGTTACAATTAATGTTTCAGTGCCTTCTATGATCTTATCATCTGTTACATTCGCAGCAATAAGCACGCTGTTCTGCTCTGCAGGCAGCACTACGCTGCCGCTTAATGTAGCATAGTCTGTACCATTGATACCGGTGCCTGTTACTGTATAGTTAACTGTTACCGGTTCTGATGAGCTTATCTGAGGCGGCAGGTTGATACGGAAGGAGCCATCTGTGGAAGGCTCTTCGAGATCAGACAGTTTCACGATACTGAGCGCACGGTTCGTTGCTGTATTATCGTCATCTGCAATATTCATTGTTTCCTGGCCGCTGGTTGGGCTGGCAGTGAAAGTAAGACTGCCGGCGGTGCCACCATTAATAGTAGCCACCACTGTTTCAGGGTTCTCAATGAATTTATCATCGATCACATTTACAGGCAGCGTTACACCGTCTGCACCCGCAGGGATGGTAGCGGTACCGCTGAGGCCCGCATAGTCTGTACCCGGAGTGGCTGTACCGCTTATGGTATAGTTCACTGTAACAGGCTGGGCAATCGTTATTCCTGTGGGCAGGCTGATTTTGAAAGTATTGTTAGTAGCCGGTTCTGCGGCATCGCCTGCTTTGGTGATGCTGAGCACACGGTTTTCGGGCAAGTCATCATTATCAATAATATTACCCGTAACACCTGCCACCGGATCCGGGTTAAAGGTAAAGTTGGCGGAAGAAGCGCTCGTGATGGTGATCACCACTGTTTCCGTACCTTCTATGATCTTGTCGTCAACAACATTGCCAACGATGGACGTTGCGCCAGTACCTCCGGCCGAAATGGTTGCTACGCCGCTGAAATGCGTTGCCGTAAGGCCGTTATAGTCTGTCCCTTTAACAGCGGTACCACCTACTGTATAATTAATTGTTACCGCCTCTGAAGAGGTTATTCCTGTAGGGAGGTGGAAATTAAACCTGATTGAAGCGCCGCCTTCAGCTCCATCCCTCTGCAGTTCCAGAATTACGGTACGGTTGGCCGGCGTATCATCATCATCCGCAATATTCACCATAGCATTATTGGCAGTCGGTGATGCTGTAAAGCTAAAGCTGCCACCAGTTCCTCCGCTGATAGTCATAACCACCGTTTCTGTGGCTTCAATGATCTTATCATCAATCACATTTACCGGTATCGCTACACTGTCTTTACCAGCAGGGATGGTAATAGCGCCGGTGATAGCGGTATAATCCGTACCACTGGTAGCTGATCCTGCAATAGTATAATTCACTGTGATTGGCACAGATGAAGTTATTCCTGCAGGCAGGCGTACTGTAAAGCTGCCGGCAGTACCCGGTTCAGCCGCGTTGCCATCGTTGCTTACGCTCAGTACGCGGTTGGCAGCGGTGTTGTCATCATCTGTAATATCAGCGGAAGCGCTGGCATTCGTGGTGCTGGCTGTATAGGTAAAGTTAGTGCTGCTGCCACCGGTGATGGTCAGCATTACTGTTTCGGTATTTTCTATTACCTGGTCGTTGGTAACAGTAACTGGTACGGCTACACTATTCTGACCGGCAGGTATTGTTGCTGTGCCGGTTAACGTAGTATAGTCAGTTCCGTTAGTGGCGGTACCACCTATGGTATAATTCACGGTAATCGCTTCCGATGCGAGTTTGCCTGAAGGCAGGCTGATGCTGAAGCCTGCATTGGTAGCAGGTTCTGCGCCATCGGCTGTTTTAGCAATGCTCAGTACGCGATTGGCCGGCGTATTGTCATCATCCAAAATATTTACGGTAGCATTACCATTGGTAGCGCTGGCCGTGAAAGCAAAGCTGGTACTGGTTCCACCGGCAAGGGTGAGTATCACCGTTTCCGTGTTTTCCAGTAACTCATCATTTGCAACAACTACCGGTACCAGAATGCTGTCCTGGCCGGCAGGTAGTATCACCGTACCTGTCAGCGTAGTATAGTCGGTACCGTTAGTAGCAGTACCTGTGATAGCATAGCTTACGGTAACAGGTTCTGAAGAAGTAACACCTGTTGGCAGGCCGATCTTAAATGCCCCGTTGGTGGCCGGCTCGGAAGCATCTCCTCCGGCGTTCCTGACACCTAAAACGCGGTTAACAGCGGTATTGTCATCATCATCGATATTGGCCGTAGCACTACCGTTAGTGCTGCTGGCAGTGAAGGCAAAGCTGGTACTGGTACCGCCGGTCACCGTTGCAATAACGGTTTCAGTGTTCTCAATGATCTTGTCATCGGCAACGGTGAGCGGTAAGGATACACTGTTCTGTCCTGCAGGTAGCAGCACAGTAGTTCCCAGGGCAGTGTAATCAGCCCCACTGCTGGCAGTACCGGATGGTGTATAGGCTATGGTTATATCTTCTGATGCAGTAATGTTAGCAGGTAAACTGATAGTAAACTCACCGTTGGTAGCTGGTTCTGCGGCATCTGTTTTCTTCACGATGCTCAGTACGCGGTTAACAGTGGTGTTATCATTATCCGTTATGGTAACAGTGGCATTGCCATTGGTGGCACTGGCTGTATAGTTAAAGTTAGTGCTGGCGCCGCCTGTAAGCGTTACAAGTACAGTTTCATTATTTTCAATTACCTGGTCGTCGGTTACACTAACGGGCAGGGATACACTGGGCTGACCCGCCTGCAGGGTAACCGTACCTGTAAGAGCGGTGTAATCAGACCCACCTGTGGCCGTACCACCGATGTTGTAGCTGACGGTAATGTCTTCAGCAGACAGAATACCGGCAGGCAAACTGATCGTAAAGCCGCCGTTGGTGGCCGGTTCTGAAGCATCGGCCGTTTTAGCGATGCTCAATACCAGGTTAGTTGGTGTATTTTCATCATCTACAATATTCACGGTTGCATTACCGGCAGACGTACTAGGGGTAAGCGTAAAGTTGGTGGAGCTGCCACCTGTTACGGTCACTAATACCGTTTCAGGGTTTTCCACGAGCTGGTCATCGGCTACTATTACAGGCAATACAACGCCAGGCTGGCCGGCAGGGATCACCACTGATCCGCTCAGCACACCATAATCTGCACCTGGTGTAGCTGTACCGCCAATGCTATAGTTCACGGTAATGTCTTCCGAAGAAGTAACACCTGCAGGGAGGCTGATGTTAAACGCCCCGTTGGTAGCGGGTTCCTTTGCATCACTGGCCCAGGTTACGCCCACGGTAGTTTTAACAGGATTATTGCTGTCGTTATCGGTAATATCCAGAGACGCGGTGTTCTGCGTAGTGCTGATATTATAGGCGTTGCCGCTAACGGCGCCGAAGGCCCCGTTCAGCGTAACAGTCACCCCTTCTGTTATTTCAAGGATATTATCATCGGTAACTGTTACAGGGAGAGCTATAGTGCTGCTACCTGCCGGGAAGGTAACAGTGCCGCTCAACGCCGTATAGTCGGCGCCGTTAGCTGCTGTACCCGTCACCGCATAATTCACGGTGACATCTTCCGTAGCTGTTACGCCGGCAGGCATGCTGATGTTAAAGGAACCGTTCTGTGTACCTTCAGCGCCATCCTGTACTTTGGTGATAGCCAACACCTGGCTGGCAGTGGTTAAACCGCCAAAGGTGGAGAAGTTCTGAATACCGCTGAAATCAACGTATTCCACGCCATCCTGCTGACCGGTACCTGATGGAGTGATCTCTGTGATATTAGCCAGTCCCTGCGGAGCCAGGTCGCCCAGCGTAGTGGCAATATCACCGGCATGTTTGAACCATACCCACCGTTGTGCGCCTGTTACGCCACGGGTACCGGAGAGCATATTTTCTGCATTGGTTTTTTCTGCCGGGTCATGGAAGAGACGGAGGGTAATACCGCCATTCTGGGTGAGGTTGGCGCCTGTGTAGGTGATCTGCACCAGTCTGCGCATTAACTGCGTACCATAATCGGTACCGCTGTTCTTACCCAGCGCTGCATTCATATCCCTGTTCACATCAACAATAGCAGAGAGTTTTGTTACGTCCATAGTATTGCCGTTCAGGGCAATGGACGCGATATATTTATTCGGATCTGAAGGATCAATGAAATAAAGGGTGTCTTTATCAATACAGGTAGCGGCTACTGTTCTTACCGTTGCATCCGGTACCAGGTTGGCGGTACGCTTAAGATGACTGGTAACAAGGGTAAACACAACGCCATCTTTCAGCGCACTCATGTTTTCAAAGCTCACGATACCGCCGTTAAAGCTGGTGGCAGGTATTTCGGTCACTGTACCGGTACTGAAGTTACCATCGCCGTCTTCATCGATCATGATGGTAAAATCTTCTGTAGTGGTTCCTTTTACGGTGATACCAGTCAGGTCGAACTGCAGGCTGAGTGGCTGTGTACTGATATCGTAATTGGTGAACTGTGTTTTCCATTCCTGGGTGAGGCGTTCGGGGATACAGCTGCCTACCGGCAGGTCGGTACCACTCACGCTGAGGGAGTTGCTGTTGCTTCCCAGCAGGATATAACTTTTATCTGCGCCAAAGCTATTGGTGTTGTCTGCGTTGGTAGCAGCAATGGAACGAAGGCCGGCTGTAAGGATAGAACCGGTATGTACGCTGCGGGATTGTTTTTGCACAAGTCCTTCCGCGTCGTCACGGCCTATACCAAAGATGTTATTTTTATAGGTGCTGTTGGCAGTAGCGTTCCAGATCACGGAAGCGTCTGTTGCCAGGTAGTTTTGCGCGGTACTCTGATCCAGCGTGATACCGTATTTAACACCGAGATATGATTCTATCTGTTGAGATTGCGTAGGTGTGAGCGCTGATTTGTATACGATCACTTCAGGGATCTTGCCACTGAAGATGCGGCCATCAAAGGAAGCATCATCTCCTGTGCGGCCACCCAGTTCAAAGAAAGCGCCATCTGCCTGCGGTGCACAGTTTGTACCAAGGGGGCCTTGTTTACCATTTAGCCAGGTACTTCCGTTCTGGGAGTTTGCAGCATTTACATAAACACCTCTTGCGATAATGGGTCCGGCATAAGGAGGCGTGGATAGTGCCACAACGCATCCGGCGCCATCAAGACCATATTTACCAGCGTCCAGCAGAAGTCCTCTGCCGGTAAAACCTATTGTTGTCCAGCTGCCATTGGTTGAAAAAACACCCTGCAGCGGATTTCCAGTACCCTCAGGCTTATTCACAGAGAATATATTCAGGTTTGCCGTTGTGTTCCAGTTAACGGCGTCACTTCCTTTCAGGGATTTACCCACTGCACCGGTGAAATCAACTGCCGGGTTGAAGTTGATACCATTAGGATCGCGAACGATGTCTGCCGAAGCAACGATCGGATTTGTATGGCTTGGTTGGGCGGCACGTAATTCTGTCACCATAGCACCACTTTGGTTCAGCCATTGTTCTACCTGGTTGCTGCCGTTTACCTGCACATCGGCATCTGCTTTCACCCATAACTTTTCGCCCTGTACGCCACCGGGAGAGGTAACGAAGCTGGCAAAAGTGAAGTATTGGTTATTAGTAAGATCAATATTGGCAGAGTAGCTTGGCACACCGTTCACATCGGCCTGCGACAGCTGTATAAACTGGTCTCCGCCATCAAAGGTAGCATCGCTGCTTATTACGAGGTAAGGTGTGGTAGCAACGCGTGGCAGCTGGTCTTTCGGAATGGAAATAGCCACGGTGCCAACGGTACCGGTTTCCTGCACTTTCCAGGCTCTTGCCATACGGGTGGTTACCGCAGGGTTGCCGGTGATGGCAGTGGTAAATAAAGTGCTGGCGCCATCATCTCCCCAAACCAGGTATGATTTATCGGCAGCAAATGTATTAGTATTGGCGATGTTGCTTTCAGCGATACCGCCCAGGCCCACTATGGGCTGGAAGCCTGCATTAATGCTCCGGCTCTGCTTCTGTGTAAGCCCTTCCACATCGTCGCGGCCTATACCGGTGATATTATTTTTATACGTAGCGTTAGTGGTGGCATCCCATACTTTGGTAGTGCCATCGGTAGCGAGGTAATCGGTAGCTCCATTATTCAGCGTCATACCATATTTGATAGCCAGGTAGCTTTCAACCCGTTGCTGTTCAGTGGCGGTAAGTGCACTGGCATACACAATAGTTTCGCCCAGTGAACCGCTGTAATACCAGCCACCACCACTAAGTACGTTGTCGCCCAAATAAGCCATTGCGGCAGATGTTGTATTAATAGGCTGATTGCCGACACTTAAAAATCCAACTGCAGCGCCTGTACCATTGATCCTCATCTGGGTGGCTGCTGTAGTGGTATTACTTGCATTGGTGTACATAGTGATACTCGGAAGCGTAGTATTGCCTCCTGTATTGCCATAACGGCTGTTGGATGTTTCAATAGAACGCTGGCCTGCACCTATCTCCATAGCATAACGGTTGCCGGTAGATGTGGCAAGCTGGTTGCCCCAGCTGATCGGGCTGCGGTTGGCAATTGAAGCGTTGGCTGTCATAGCAATTACAGTTCTTGCGCTAATGCCTACAGGCAGTTTTGTACCATCCAGTATCATACGATGACTGGTGCCATTGAATTTTACAACCGGGTTATAGTTGACATTATCAGTTGCGTTTTGG
>NZ_DATMTE010000483.1:0-2340 GCF_035564935.1 Chitinophaga sp.
TTTCCAGTCTGTAGACAATAATAATTTGACCGACGCATGAGCTACAGCACAGGCCAGCGGATTTGCCATAAAAGTCGGGCCGTGCATAAATGTGCCGGGATTACCATTGGAAATCGTTTTTGCAATAGCAGTAGAGGTAATGACGGCCGACAAGGTCATATACCCACCTGTCAATGCCTTGCCGATGCAGAGGATATCCGGTTCTACGGCGGCATGTTCGTAGGCAAAGAGCTTTCCCGTGCGGCCGAATCCCGTGGCAATTTCATCAAATAGCAGTAGGATGTTATGCTCTCTGCAAAGTTTAGCTGCCCGGCGCAGGTATTCGGGATGGTAGAAACGCATCCCGCCGGCACCCTGGACAATGGGTTCAAGGATTAGTCCGGCCAGTTCGTCCCGATGTGTTCCGATCAGCTCTGCCAGGGAAGCAATATCGCTCTCGTCCCAGGATTCATCAAACCCGATCTTAGGGGCTTCTGCAAAATAACGTATTGGAAGGGTATTGCCGAAAATGCGGTGCATTCCGGTTTCAGGATCGCATACGGACATGGCATTCCAGGTGTCACCATGGTAGCCTGAACGAACGGTGACAAAATTAGTTTTGTGAACCATGTTTTGCGCTACCCAGTATTGTACGGCCATTTTAAGTGCCACTTCCACGGCAACGGAACCGGAATCGGCGTAAAATATTTTGTCGAGCGAAGGTGGAGTGATCTCGAGAAGTATTTTACCCAGCGCAATCGCCGGTTCGTGTGTCAATCCGCCAAACATCACATGGGACATGCTACCGAGCTGGGCAGTTACCGCAGCATTTAGTACCGGGTGGTTATAGCCATGGATGGTACACCACCAGGATGACATCCCGTCGATAAGCTGCTGCCCGTTATCCAGTTCGATGGTACAGCCCTCGGCGCGACTGACCTTGTAGGCCGGTAGCGGATCTGTGATGCGGGTGTATGGATGCCATAAATGCTGTCTGTCGAAATCGTCCGTAACGTTGTATTGTGTCATTATTTTTATTTTGTTTTCAAAAAAGCTGAACACTGACTTTGTTTTATTTCTCCTGTTGTTTGGCAAGGTTTCGTTCAATGCTATGATCAGGTCTCGACCATTGCGGGCGTTCGCCCAAAGCATGATATTGGGCAGCTTCTGCCGTGATGGTTTCGGGCTGGCTTTTTTTCTCAAAGGGCTGTTGCGGAATCAGGCCCAGGGTTTTGAACATCGCGAGGTCTTCATTGATGTCGGGATTGGGGGTCGTAAGTAGTTTGTCGCCTGCAAAAATCGAGTTGGCACCCGCAAAAAAGCATAGTGCCTGTCCCTCGGGGCTCATGTTACTACGGCCTGCGGATAGACGGACCTGTGTCTGTGGCAGTAAAATACGTGCGGTAGCAACCATACGTACCATTTCCCAGATGGATACAGCTTCCATTGCTTCCATCGGTGTGCCCGCGACGGGAACCAGCGCATTGATTGGTACTGATTCAGGTTGTGGTAGGAGAGCGGCAAGTGTAATCAGCATATCCGCACGGTCGGCTATGGTTTCGCCCATACCTATAATACCGCCGCTGCATACAGTAATGTTGGTTTTACGCACATTTTCGATGGTCTCAAGACGGTCACCGTAACTTCTGGTCGAGATGATTTCTTCATAATATTCGGCAGAAGAGTCCAGGTTGTGGTTATAGGCATAGAGTCCGGCCTCCGATAGCCGTTGTGCCTGATTTTCGGTCAGCATCCCCAAGGTGCAGCATACTTCCATGTCAAGCCTGTTGAGTGTACGTACCATATCCAATACCTGGTCAAACTCAGGCCCGTCTTTGACATTACGCCAGGCAGCACCCATGCATATCCGCGAACTGCCGCCAGCTTTGGCAGCCAGGGCCTGCGCTTTGACCTGCTCAACGCTCATCAGTCGTTCGGCCTTCACATCAGTATGGTAGCGCGCCGCCTGGGGGCAGTAGGCACAATCCTCCGGACATCCCCCTGTTTTTATGGAAATCAATGTGGAAACCTGTACTTTATTCGGGTCATGGTGACGGCGGTGGACTGTCGCCGCTTCGTACAGTAGTTCCATAATCGGCTTGTTATATAGGGCGACGACTTCGGCTTGTGTCCATTTTCTTTCTATACTCATGTTCTTCTGTTTGATCGTTTGTAAACCAGTGTGTTGTTGTGGTGAAATTACCTGTGTTTTAATTTTTTATAGACGTGTTTTTGTTGATGAATTGCAAAGATTACAGTTTAAACATTAACTTTGGTAGTCCGAAATAAACATAATGAGTAGTCCGGTTAGTGTAAATTTTTATTCAATTATTAAGATCGATCGCCGCAAGGAAGATGCTG